>CAKUHX010000004.1 GCA_934659475.1 uncultured Oscillospiraceae bacterium | reverse complement strand
GTATCCCCCTGGTGGCCCTCACCTTTGACGACGGGCCCCGCTCCGGCACCACCGCCGACCTGCTGGACGGTCTTGCCCTGCGGGAGGCCCCGGCCACCTTTTTTCTCGTGGGCTCCTGCATCGAGGGCCGGGAGGAGCTGGTGCGGCGCATGGCGGACGAGGGGCACCAGATCGGGGTGCACACCTATGACCACATCCGGGTGGCTGGCCTGTCCCGGAAGGAGTTTGACCGGCAGATGGGCAGCACCCGCGCCCTCCTGATGGATATTTTGGGGCAGCGCTCCCTCTGGCTGCGCCCGCCCTACGGCATCGTGGACAGCGCCGTATGTCGCTGGGCGGACTGCCCCCTGATCCTGTGGTCGGTGGACACGGAGGACTGGAAGGACAAGAACGTGTCCCGCATCGTCTCTTCCGTTCTGGAACAGGTCAAGGACGGGGACATCATCCTGATGCACGACATCTACCCCACCTCGGTACAGGCCGCCCTTCAGATCGTAGACGCCCTTCAGGCCCGGGGCTTCTGCTTCGTCACCGTGGAGCAGCTCATGGCCCTGCGGGGCGAGACGCCCCAGGCGGGGGCGCTGTATCTGTCCCTGCCCCCGGAAGAATGACCCTTGTTCTCTTCCCCGCCCTGTGATAAAATGAGGAAAAACATTATTTTCTCACGGAGGGCACACACATGAAAGCGTACAAGGGCGTCTGCTTCGACTTTGACTACACCCTGGGGGACTCTACCGCCTCCATCATCGAGGGGTTCCGCTACGGTCTGACCCAGATGGGCTGGCCCGAGCCCGACCCGGAAGCCGTCCGCGGCACCATCGGCTACCTGCTGGAGGATGCCTACACCATGCTCACCGGCGACGCCGACCCCGCCCACCGGGCCCAGTTCCGCCCCCTGTTCCTGTCCATCGCCAAGCCCCGGCAGAAGGAGGAGACGGTGCTGTTCGACGGCGCTGTGGAGCTGATCCGCGGCCTGCACGGCCGGGGCATCCAGACGAGCATCGTCAGCACCAAAAGCCGAGACACCATCGAGTATATCATGCACCGCTACGGCCTGTCCGACGCCCTGACCACCATCGTGGGCACCGAGGATGTAAAGAGGCCCAAGCCCGACCCCCAGGGGCTGAACATGGCCCTGTCCCGCATGGGGCTGGCCCCGGAGCAGGTGCTGTTCTGCGGCGACACCACCATCGACGCGGGCACCGCTAAAAACGCGGGCTGCGACTTTGCTGCGGTCCTGCTGGGGGTCACGCCGGAGGAGGACTTCAAGGACTGGCCCCACCGGTTCATCGCAAAGGATCTGCCCGCCCTGGACCGCTGGCTCCGGGAGTGATACGAAAAAACTTCCCACCCGCGTTGCGGGTGGGAAGTTTTTTATGGGTTTATCATCTGTGGTCCTCGGTCACCGCACCGGAGCGGTAGGCCTCCAGCAGGCGGCACAGGTCGTCGGACTGGGCCCGCAGGGTGCGGCCGATGTCCGTCTGGGAGATGCGCATGCGGGAGCTGAGCCGCTCGAACACATCAGAGCTGTTGCCGATGTCGTGGTCGTTCTCGATGGCGTCCTGCCGGCCTGCGAAGGGCTGGTGAGAGACGATCCGGAAGCACCAGGAGTTGAAGATCAGGGTGTACCCGGCGATGCCGCTGGTAGGCTGATAGGCTTTACAGAAGCCGCCGTCGATCACGATCAGCTTGCCGCCGCCCTTGATGGGGCTCTCCCCCTTCTTGGCCTTGACAGGGATATGTCCATTGATGATGTGACAGTGGGGGCCCTCCAGGCCGAACTCCCCCAGCAGCATGTCGCACACAGCGGGGTCCTGATACAGGGCGTAATAGGCGTTCTTGGGCTCGGTCCAGGCGCTCTCGTCCTTGATGAGCCGCCGCTCGAAAGTGGTCATGCGGTCCCGGCCGAAGATGGGGCTGTTCCGCCCGGCCCACAGCCACCACAAAAAGTCCATGCCGTTCTGCCGCTCGGGGGAGCCGGGGGCGTCGTAATAGGCCTTGCGGGCGGCCTTTTCCGCATAGTTCAAAAAGTCGCGGCCAGAGCGCTCCTTCCCGCCGATGGTAAAACTCATCAGCCTGCCGTCCTCCGTCATGGGGATGCAGCCGTGGAACAGCAGATTCCCGTTGTAGCACAGGTACATGGAGCCCTTGGAGTACAGAAAGCGCACATGCTTCTGCAGCTTCTCGCTGCGGCGGAAGGAGGCGGTGAGCTGGTCGATGACCTGCTCCTCCTCCTCCGTCAGGGTATAGGGGTCCGCCGGGTCCACCGTGGGGAAGTCGCAGTCCTCCAGCGGGTAGGTGATTCCGCCGATGGTGATGCAGCGGCCGGCATAGTCGATCTTGTCCAGCAGCAGCCTGTCCTCCATGGCATACTCCGGGTGGCGAAGGATCTTCTGCCCCTCCAGCTTGAACAGGATCACTGTGATCGCCTTGTGCATCCGGGCGGATAGCAGCTGGTCCTTCTGGCTGACGTGCTCCTTGTCCTCACCGGTCAGCTTGACGGCAAAGCGGTGGGTGTCGCAGTTCTGATACACCTCGTTGGCGAAGATGGACAGGGGGCGCAGGGAGATGCCGTAGCCCGTCTCGATGACCTCCAGATTGTTGTAGTGGATAGAGTTGGACAGCACCGTGGCCACCAGGGTGCGGCTGCCGGAGGCGGCCCCCATCCACAGGATGTCGTGGTTGCCCCACTGGATGTCCACGCTGTGGTAGTCCATCAGGGAGTCCAGAATGATGTCCGCCCGGGGGCCACGGTCGAACAGGTCGCCCACGATGTGCATATGGTCCACGGCCAAACGCTTGATCACCTGACACAGGGCTGTGATGAAGCTGGGGGCCCGGCCAATGGACAGGATGGTGGAGATGATGTTCTCGAAATACTCCTTCTTGTCCGTCTCCTCCCAGTGGGTGTGCAGCAGCTCGTCGATGATGTAGGCATAATCCTTGGGCAGGGCCTTGCGCACCTTAGACCGGGTGTACTTACTGGACACCAGGCGGCACACCTCGATCAGCCGGTGCAGAGTGATGCGGTACCACTCGTCTGGGTCTGGCTCCCGCCGGGCGATGAGCTCCAGCTTCTCCTGGGGGTAGTAGATCAGAGTGGCCAACTGATCCCGCTCCCCCTTGGGCATGGAGGAGGCAAACACATCGTCGATCTTCTCCTTGATGACCCCGGAGCAGGAGTTCAAAATGTGCAGGAACGCCTCGTACTCCCCGTGGATGTCAGAGATGAAGTGCTCCGTGCCCTTGGGCAGGTTCAGGATGGCCTGAAGGTTGATGATCTCGGTGCTGGCGGCCTGTACGGTGGGATACTCCCGGGCCAGCAGCTTCAGATAGCGCAGCTCCTCGGCGGTAAAGGTCTGTTTGGGCATCATACATCCTCCTTTTCAGCGGTCATGGGGCGTTACAGCTCCTCCAGGGTCTGGTCCAGCAGGCGGCGCAGGGACAGGGCAGTCTCCTTCGTCATCACGATGGACGCCACCTGATGGGCGGCGGGGGTGGAGATATTCTCGATCCCCTTGGCGGTGGCGGTGATGGTCGTCTCCATGTACTTATAGGAGGCGTCCAGGGTGATCTCCAGCAGCTCTCCGCTGCTGTTGGCCACCTTGCGCAGGCCAAAGGTATTGGCGTATTCCGGTCTCACAGTGTCCCTCCTCAGATCTCAAGGCTCTGCCCGTTGAGCGCGGCGGACAGCAGCGTGTCGTTGGCGTCGTAATGCAGCTTCAGCGAGAAGAAGGGCGCATCCTCCCTCTCAATGAGAGACAGGAAGATCTCGTCCCCCTTCCAGTGGGGCAGCTCCAGCATCCGCTTCCAGGCGATCCACTCCAGCACGCCCTCGTCGCACTCCTTCAGCTGCCCGGTAAACTCATCCGCGGTGAACAGGTGCATATATTCCGTCTCCCACCGGTCGGAGACAAAGGTGACGATGCCCCGGTACTGCCACCGGGTGACGGTCAGACCGGTCTCCTCCCGGATCTCCCGCAGGGCGCAGTCCTCGGGGCTCTCCTTATCCTCGAACTTGCCCCCTACGCCGATCCACTTGTCCTGATTCAAGTCATTTTTCTTTTTGATGCGGTGCAGCAGCAGCACGTCCTGTCCCCGGCGGAGATAGCACAGCGTGGAATTGATCACAGTATCCCTCCTCTGCTGCGTCCAGTATACCACCCAGCAGTTGCCCGCGCAAGATTTCAGCGGATAAAAGGCCAGAAAACCCGATTTTCCCCATCAAAACCGCAATTTGTCCCTTTTCCTCCGCCCTCTTGAAATCCCGCTGGACCCCGGGTATAATGGGGGTCGCCCCCTGCGGAAAAAACGGAAAAGAGAGGTCGTTTCCCATGAAAAAGCTCCTGCGCCGCCTGCTGGCCCTGTCCATGGCGGCAGCCCTGACCGTGGGCATGTCCGCCGCGGTCTCCGCCTTCACCTACCCCAAGTCCTACTGGCCCCTGCATGACCAGTGGGAGAGCATCTCCTCCGGCAGCGACACCGCCGCCATCCTGACCAATGTGCAGAAGACCTACGACCTGCTGCGCCCCCTGGGCCTGAGCCAGGACGTGTGCTGGAATCTGGAGCCCAAGTGCGCCAAGGCCTCCTGGATCTGCGAGGTACAGGGCGACCTGAACGGGGCCGTCACCTGGCTGCAGCGGCAGCTGGAGCTGGCCCAGTGGCTGCACGACAACGGCTACGGCTATCACGATACTCTGCTGGACGGCAGCGCCCGCCTGACCTATCTCCAGGCGGCCCAGTCCCCCAAGCTGTATGCTCTGGGCAGCGCGGCCTCCTCCTACTCCTATGGCCCCAAGCAGGGCACCTGGCTGGGCAGCGCCCTGGGCCACGACCAGCCCGGCGAGTCCGCCGCCCTGATGTACGTCACCTTCAACGACGGCCACTCCATGGACTACTGGACGGGCTACTACAAGAATACCTCTGAAAACTTCCGCCGCGCCGTCAGCGGCGGCGTGTTGGAGGTGGCCTGGAACTTCTCCTCCGAGAACACCGCCGGGGCCCAGGCCGTCCTGTCCGCCGACAGCTACATCGCCGACAGCTTGCGCACTCTGGGCGGTCTGAACGCCACCGTGCTGCTGCGTCTGGGGGCGGAGATGAACAACTGGTCCGACTGCGACCCCGCCGTGTTCATCCAGGCCTTCCGCAAGGTGGCCGATGCCGCCCGCGCCTACGGGAACATCCAGATGGTGTTCTCCCCCAACGACATCAGCAACCGGAACGTGACCATCCAGCAGTTCTACCCCGGCGACCAGTATGTGGACTGGGTGGGCATGTCCACCTATCACAAGAGCAACTACAACGACATGTACGGCAAGGCCCAGAGCTACGCCCTGTCCACCGCCGTGGGCAGCAACGCCTTCTACGGCACCGGCGTATACAGCTACGACCCCCTGGTGGTCATCAAGCCCATCGTGGAGCTGGCCAAGAGCCACGGCAAGCCCGTGATGATCAGCGAGTGCGGCTTCGCCTATCAGGACAGCAGCACCGGAGCCGACCAGACCGCTTATGCCGCCGAGCAGCTGAACAAATTCTACTCCTATGTGAACATGGTCTACCCCCAGGTGAAGGCCGTGTTCTACTTCGACGTGACCCTGAACGGCGGGCGCTACTCCTACGCGCTGAACGACAACTCCACCGTCCTGTCCGCCTATCGCACCGCCATCGCCAATAACGGCGGCTACCTCACCGACGGCACGGCCGGTGCCGGAAACTGGCAGGAGCTGAGCGCCTATCAGCAGAAGGAGCCCGGCACCGTCAAGCTGGCCGCCTATGTCAGCTTCCCCGGGGTAAAGAACGCCAGCGTGCAGTACTATGTGGACGGCGCGCTGAAGGCCACCGTCACCCAGGCCCCCTATTACTATGAGCTGGACACCACTGCCCTGAGCGCCGGGGCCCACAAGGTCTACGCCGTGGCCTCCGGCGGCCAGTTCAAGCAGCAGACGGCCACCTATGCCCTCACCGTTCCCGCCGGGCCTCCCGCTCCCTCCGCCTGGGCCAAGGCCCTGCTGGAGGACGCGGACAGCAAGGGTCTGATCACCCAGCGCACCCGGGGCATTTACCAGGACCCGATCACCCGCCTGCAGTTTGCCGAACTGGCGGTGAACATGATCGAAAAGGCCACCGGCAAGTCCATCACCCCCGCTGAGAACACCTTCCATGACACCAGCGACACCATGGCCCTGAAGGCGGTGGCCGCCGGGGTGGCCGCCGGCAAGGGGGAGGGCAAGTTCGCCCCCGACGCCGCCATCACCCGGCAGGAGATCTGCGTGATGCTCAACCGTGCCATCGAGTATGTGGACGGCGCCAAGGGCACCGACACCCTGACCGTGAAGAACACCGCGGTGGATGCCCAGCGCTTCAACGACGCCGCGTCCATCGACAGCTGGGCGGTGCAGTCCGTGGCTCTGCTGACCAACAACGGCCTGATGGCCGGACAGGGCAGCGGCGTGGCCCCCAAGGCCAACACCACCGTGGAGCAGGCCATCGTCCTGATCCGCGCCCTGTATGATAAGTTCTAAGCCCCTCCAAACAAGAAGCCCCGGCGCCGTTTTGGCGCCGGGGCTTTAATTTTATCCCCATTTCATTTCGTGTTCCTTTGCAGAAGAAATACCAGTGTTCCCCGCCCCCTGCGGGGGCGGGGAACACAAAAAAGAATTGGGAGTTGATTTTTCCTGCCTTACCGGGCGATCAGCCGCAGGTTGGCGTCGGTGGCGAAGTTGCTGGCGGAGTACAGCACCAGCACCTGGTCGATGCCGTTCTCCTCCACATACTGGGAGATGGGGGTCAGGTTATACCGCAGGTCGAACAGGTGCACCTCCTGATAATCCTGGGCCAGGAAGGGGGCCAGGCTGTCGGAGTAGGAGTCCCGGATGACCAGCAGCTTTTCCTTTGTCCCGTTGGGGTTTTCAATGACGCACAGGGGCTGGTTGCCCCCCAGGAACATGGCGTACTTGTCCTTCACTTCCAGCTTTTCCCGCACATACAGCTGCCCCTCCACGGGCTTGCCGTCGGGATAGGCGGTGACCTGAAAGCCCAGCCCGTCAGACACCCAGGTGTAGATGCTGTCCGGCTTGACCCAGGTGGCCCCGGAGGAGGACCAGGTGGTGCCGAAGAACTGGTCGCTCTCCAGCTTCGGCTCATTCTCCATGAGGGTAGAGGAGCCGTTCATGGCCTGGCTCAGGGTCAGATACCCCGTATAGGCCCCCATAGTGGTCCAGTGGTGGTCGGTGCGGTAAAAGCTGTCGTCCCCCCACTGGGCGGCGTACAGGTCGATAAAGGCGATCCTGTCGGAGCACAGCCCCGCCGCGGCGACGCTGGCGGAGCCGTCGTCCCGCAGGGGCGCCCCCTCCGGCAGCAGATCGGCGTACACATAACTCTTGTCCGGCACCAGCGAGAAGTACACCGGCACGGACAGCTTATCCGCCATGGCGTTGAGATAGCCCACGCGCTCCTCCAGATCGGCGGGGGCGGTATACTGGGCAAACAGGGTCTCACCGTCGGTACCGAAATAGACGCCGTTGTTCTCCTTTTTGCCCAGCAGGGTCTCGCACCGGGCCCGCAGGGTCACCCAGAAGTCCCGTCCGACGATGTGGTCGGCGGTCCAATCCTCCGCCTGAGACATGAATTTGCCGCTTTTGACGTTCTTCCAAGACAGAACGGGGGCGGACTGCAGATAGCGGTTCTCCTGAGGGGAAAAGCTCTGCTTGGGCAGGATCAGGCTGACCACCGTGATGCCCGCCAGAAAGACGCAGAACAGCGCCGTAAGGAACCGGGAAAAATTTTTATTCACCGTGCTCTCCTCCTCTCAGAACCGGAAATACAGGAATGGGTTGTAGGTGCTGGCTACTAAATAGGCGGTACACACCACCAGGCCCCCGGCCACCAGTATGCCGGACAGGGCCATCTTTTTCTTCTCCGGCAGGCGGCCATACACCGTCAGTCCCGCGGGGGTAGCGGCGACGCAGGCGATGACCAGGCTGGGCAGGTAGTTCATCAGGTAGTAGCCGAAGGCGCTGTTCACCACCGGCACGCCGCCCAGACCGAACATGACCCGCAGGTACTGCCCCAGCTGGCCGAAGTCCTCGATCGCGAAGATGGCCCAGGACACCACCACCAGAAGCAGGGTATACACATGGGAAAAGACCCGGTGCCGCCCCAGCCAGTCCAGCCAGAAGCGCTTTTCCAGCACCAGCAGCACACCGAAGTACAGCCCCCAGATCAGGTAGTTCCAGCTGGCCCCGTGCCAAAGGCCGGTGGCTCCCCAGACCAGCAGCAGGTTCACATACCGCCGGACGTGCCCCACCCGGCTGCCCCCCAGGGGGATATACAGATACTCCTTGAACCAGGTGCCCAGGGAGATATGCCACCGCCGCCAGAACTCGGTGATGGAGCGGGAGACATAGGGGTGGTCGAAGTTGGGCAGGAACTCAAAGCCCAGCATCCGGCCCAGGCCGATCGCCATATCGGAGTAGCCGGAAAAATCAAAGTACAGGTGCAGGGAGAAGGCGGCGGCCCCCAGCCACGCCCCGGCCACGGACATGCCCCCCGTCCCGGCCAGGCAGGCGTCCCACAGCTGGCCCAGATTGTTGGCGATCAGCAGCTTCTTGGCCATGCCCACCATGAAGACCTGCACGCCGGAGGCGAACTTCTCCGAGGAGCAGGTGCGTTGGTCGATCTGATCCCCCAGGTCCTTGTACTTGATGATGGGGCCGGCGATCAGCTGGGGGAACAGGGTGACAAAGGTGCCGAAGTTCAGGATGGACCGCTGGGCCCGGGCGTCCCCCCGGTACACGTCCACGGTGTAACTCATGGTCTGGAAGGTGTAGAAGCTGATGCCGATGGGCAGGTGGATATTCCTCACCGGCATGAAGGTCAGCCCCATGGCCTGGAGGGAGGAGGCCAGGAAATCCCAGTACTTGAAGTAGAACAGCAGGGCCAGGTTGAAGATCACCGAGGAGGCCACCGCCATCCGCGCGCCCCTGTCGTTGCCCTTCGCCTTGCACCGCTCCACCAGCAGGCCGTGGGTGTAGTCGATGGCGGTGGACAGGAACATGATGACGGTGTAGCTCCGTTCCCCCCAGTAGTAGAATACCAGAGAGGACACCAGCAGCACCCCGTTGCGCCACCGCCGGGGGACGACGTAGTAGACCGCCAGGGTGAGCACAAGGAAGTAAAAGCAGAACAGCGGGGTGGAAAATACCATGGAGAGTCCTCCCAGTAAAGTTAAGTGAGCAGAGCCGCGCCCTTAGAACAGCGCGTTGAAGTCGGACACGATGCTGTCGCAGTCCTCGCACACCACCAGCATCACATAGTTGCCGTTGGACACCACGCGGGACTCATTCTCCCACATATCCGTGGGCTCGGGGTACCAGGCACCGCCGGGGCGGGTGCCATCCCCCACCATATAGCCGATCCGGGCCTGGAGCAAGTTCTTTACCGTGTCCACGTCCTTGGAAACGGACACCTCCACCAGCACCAGGTCACCGATGGGACCGGGGCTCATCGCGCACATATACACCAGCCGCTGGTCAGTGTTCACCTGCATCAGCTCGGGGTAGAAGGTCTCCTGCACGGTGGCGTCCACCGGCTCCAGGCGGCTCATGTCATACTTGCCGGCGATGGTGGAATAGAACCCCGCCAGATCCACGCTCTTGGCGGCGGAGGTGCTGCCCCCCGCGGAGCCATCGGGGGCGCTCTCCGTCCAGCGGCAGCGCACGATGCACTGGGCGGTCAGGCCGCCGCTGGCGGCGGTGATGGTGGCGGTGCCGGGGGCCACGGCGGTCACGGTGCCGTCCTGGGCCACAGTGGCCACGCTCTCGTCGCTGGAGGTGAACTGGATCTGATCTGCGTCACCACCGGAAACGGTCAGCTTCCAGCTGGCTCCGGCGGACTTCAGGGTAAAGTCGATCTTGCTCAGGGTCAGGACAGGCTTGCTGTCAGTCCCGGGCTGAGAGGCGTCGGGCTGCTCCGGCTGAGACACGTCAGGAACAGAGACATCGGGGGTGGACACGTCCGGCCCGGACACGCCGGGGGCGGAGGAGGAGGTCCCGGTGGAGCCTCCGCCGGAGACTGCGCCGCCGGAGGAGGCAGAGCCGTTGTCCTTGCTGCCGCAGCCGGCCAGCAGGGACAGGGACAGAGCGGCCACAACGGCCCAGGTGAAGAATCGTTTCATGGTTCAAGCTCCTTTTTATGTAGTTTATACCATCGCTTGGTCCAAAAGCTCCCGTGGGGAGACCCACGGGAGCTTTTGGACCTTCTCGCCGCTCAGAACAGGGCGTTGAAGTCCTCAACGACCTTCTCGCAGTCCTCACTCACCACCAGCATCACATAGTTGCCGTTGGTAACGATGCGGGACTGGTTCTCCCACATCTCGGTGGGCTCGGGGTACCAGGCGCCGCCGGGGCCGTTGCCGTCCCCCACCATATAGTCGATACGGTCCTGCAGCAGCTGCTTCACGGTGTCCACATCCTCGGAGGACGCCGCCTTGACCAGCACGAAATCGCCCACAGGGGCGGGGTCCCGCTCACACATATACACCAGCAGTTCCTGGTCGTCCATCTTCTTCAGCTCGGGGTAGAAGGTATCCACCACCTCGTCATCCATCTTGGACAGCAGGCCCATGCTCTCATACTTCTTGATCTCATCCTGGGCAAAGGCGGACAGATCCACATTCTTCTCGCTGTCGGAGGAGGCGTCCCCCTTCCCTCTGCCGCAGCCGGCCAGCAGGGTCAGGGACAGGGCCAGCAGCAGGGCCCGGGTCAAAAACTTTTTCATCTGATAACTCCTTTTGTGTTTTCCGCGGCAAAAGCCGTTCGGGATAGATAGACGTTCCACACAGAAAAGGTTCCCCGTTTTTCAAAAAAATATTTTCGTTGTGGCTTTCTTCCCGATTATATCAGCTTTCCCCTTAAAATAAAAGAGTTCAAATTTTTCTGTACATCCCCTTGACAACGGACATATAAAAGAGTACTATAACGTCACAACAGATGAACAATTATTCATATGTTCATGAAAGGCGATGAAATATGATCCAGGAAAACACCCCCATCTGTCAGGAGGAGGAGCTCCACCCCGAGGCCATCCGTCAGGTGCGGGAAAAGCTGCCCCAGGACGAGGTGCTGTACGATCTGGCCGAGCTGTTCAAGATCTTCGGCGACAGCACCCGGGTCAAGATCCTGTACGCCCTGCTGGAGGTAGAGGAGCTGTGCGTGTGCGACATCGCCGGGCTGATGGACGTGACCCAGAGCGCCGTGTCCCACCAGCTGCGGGTGCTGAAAACCAGCAAGCTCGTCAAGTTCCGCCGGGAGGGCAAGACCGTCTACTACTCCTTGGCCGACGGCCATGTGGCCCGCATCCTGTCCCAGGGCATGGAGCACATCTGCGAGTGAGCCGATCCTTCGGGGCGCTGTCCCCGGCCGCATATCCATCTTATCAAATCATAAAAAGGAGCGTTTATCATGAAAAAGACCTTTAAACTGGAAGATCTGGACTGCGCCCACTGCGCCGCCAAAATGGAAGAGGCCGTGAAGAAGATCGACGGGGTGACCGACGCCGCCGTGAACTTTCTGGGCCAGAAGATGATGATCGAAGCCCCCGACGACAAGTTTGACGAAGTGGTCAAGCAGGCGGTGAAGGCCTGCAAGAAGATCGAGCCCGACTGCGAGATCATTGTAAAATAAACCTGAGAAGGGGAGATCTGTGGCCAATGTCATTTAGTTAAGCAAAACCTGTCATTCCGAGGCAGTGACCGATGTCACTGCCGTGGGAATCCGCATCTAAAACGTTAGAAAAGGCGGATCGCCGCGCCAGTCTGCGGACTGGCTCGCAATGACAAAGCCCTTAGCTTAATGATATTGGGGCTGCGGCGCTCCCTTTTCTTTCAAGGAGGGAACCCCCTATGACAAGAAAGCAGAAAAAGATGCTTGCCCGCATCCTTGTCTCCGCCGCCCTTCTGGCGGCGGCCAAGCTGTTGCCCACCATTTGGCTGTCCGGCCCGCTCCCCTTCCTCAGCGTCAGCCATGTGGCGCAGGACGGCACCGCCGCCTTCTCCCTGTCCATGTGGCCCCTGTACGCGGCGGCCTACTTCCTGGTGGGCTGGGACGTGCTGTGGCGCGCCGTGCGCAACATCGCCCACGGCCAGGTGTTTGACGAGAACTTCCTGATGGCGGTGGCCACCGTGGGCGCCGTAGGCTGCGGCGAGCTGGCCGAGGGCGTCGCCGTGATGCTGTTTTATCAGGTGGGCGAGCTGTTCCAGTCTGTGGCCGTGGGCCGCAGCCGCAAGTCCATCTCCTCTCTGATGGACATCCGCCCCGACTATGCCAATATCGAGCGGGAGGGCCAGCTGGTGCAGGTAGACCCGGACGAGGTGGCCGTGGGCGACACCATCGTGGTCAAGGCCGGCGAACGGGTGCCCCTGGACGGCATGGTGTTGGAGGGCAGCTCCACTCTGGACACCGCCGCCCTCACTGGCGAGTCTCTCCCCCGCTCCGTCAAGCCCGGGGACGATGTGATCAGCGGCTGCGTCAACCTGTCCGGCCTGCTGCACGTCAAGGTCACCAAGCCCTACGGCGAGTCCACCGTGTCCAAGATCCTGGATCTGGTGGAGAACTCCGCCTCTAAAAAGGCGAAGGCGGAGAACTTTATCACCAAGTTCGCCCGGTACTACACCCCCGCCGTGGTATACGCCGCCCTGGCTCTGGCGGTGCTGCCCCCTGTGCTGGGCTTCGGCGGGTGGCTGGACTGGCTCCAGCGGGCCCTGACCTTCCTGGTGGTGTCCTGCCCCTGCGCTCTGGTCATCTCCATTCCCCTGTCCTTCTTCGGCGGCATCGGCGGTGCCTCCCGTCAGGGCATTCTGGTGAAGGGCGGCAACTATCTTGAAGCACTGGCCGAGGCCGACACCGTGGTCTTTGACAAGACCGGTACCCTGACGAAGGGCAGCTTCGAGGTTTCCGTGGTCCACCCCCAGGTGATGAGCGAGCAGCAGCTGCTGGAGTACGCCGCTCTGGCTGAGCGCTCCAGCGACCATCCCATCGCCCAGTCTATCCTGCGGGCGTGCAAAGAGCTGCCCTCTCTGGACCGCATCTCCGCCTCGGAGGAGATCGCCGGGCACGGGATGCATGTCACCGTGGACGGCCGCGAGATCTACGCGGGCAACGCCCGCCTGATGGAAAAGATCGGCGTGCCCATCACTCTGAACTGCAAGCACGACGGCACCATCATCCACGTGGCCGTGGATGGGCAGTACGCCGGACACATCGTCATCGCCGACCAGATCAAGGCCGAGGCCGCCCAGGCCCTGAAGGACCTGAAGGCCGCCGGGGTGCGCCGCACGGTGATGCTCACCGGCGACGCCCAGGCCGTTGCCCAGTCCGTGGCCGCCCAGGTGGGGGTGGACGAGGTCCACGCCCAGCTGCTGCCCGGGGACAAGGTAGATCAGGTGGAGCGGCTGCTGAAGGACAAGGCCCCCGGCCGCACCCTGCTGTTCGTGGGCGACGGCGTGAACGATGCCCCGGTGCTGTCCCGGGCGGATGTGGGCGTGGCCATGGGCGCCATGGGCTCGGATGCGGCTATCGAGGCCGCCGATGTGGTGCTGATGGACGATGACCTGACCAAGCTGCCCCAGGCGGTGTCCATCGCCCGCAAGACCATGCGCATCGTCAAGGAGAACATCGTATTCGCCATCGGCATCAAGTTCCTGGTGCTGGGCCTGTCCGCCATTGGCCGTGCCAACATGTGGATGGCCGTGTTCGCCGATGTGGGCGTGTGCGTGCTGGCGATCCTCAATGCGGGCCGTATGCGGCGGGCAAAGTAAAGCAGAACAGACAGGCGGCGCGCCCTTCGGGCGCGCCGCCTTGTTTGTCTTATTCCGGTCGTTCAGTCCTTGCTCCGGTTAGCCATGAGCACCACCAGCAGCAACACCGCCGCGGCCACGCCCAGCCGCCACCGCAGGTCAGGCAGGCCCACCATCAGGATCACCAGGATCAGCACAGGCAGCACATACCGCAGATAGCCCCGCAGCAGCGGTCCGCGGGAGAACTTTAGCCCGGCGCCGGCATTGGCCTCGTCCAGATACTTGTCATAGCCCCAGCCCCATTTGCTGACGCAGAACAGCAGGTAGATGAGAGAACCCAAAGGCAGCAGCAGCTGGCTGACGATAAAGTCCTCGCAGTCCAGCACATCCTTGCCCAGGAAGGGGCGGAACTCCGCCCACACATTATAGCCCAGCAGGCAGGGCAGGCTGGCGATCAGGATGAAGGCGCAGTTGACCCACGCGGCCTTCTTCCGGCTCCAGCCGAAGTTGTCCATGCAGTTGGCCAGCAGGTTTTCAAACACGGCGATCACCGTGGAGAAGCTGGCAAAGGTCATGAACAGGAAGAACAGGGTGCCCCACAGCCGGCCGCCGGCCATGTCGGCGAACACCCGGGGCAGGGTCATGAAGATCAGGGGTGGGCCCTGAGTGGTCTCCACCCCGAAGGCGGAGCAGGCGGGGAAGATGATCAGGCCGGCCATAACGGCCACAAAGGTGTCCAGGGCGCAGATGCGCACGGCCTCGCCGGGCAGGGAGTGCTGCCGGTCCATGTAGCTGCCGAAGATCTCCATGGCCGCGATGCCCAGGCTGAGAGTAAAGAAGGACTGATTCATGGCGGCCACGATCACGTTGCCCAACCCCATCTCTCTGGCCCGGTCCCAGTCGGGCAGCAGGTAGAAGCGCAGGCCGTCGCCGCCCCCCTGAAGGGTCACGCTGCGGGCGGCCAGCACCACCATCAGGGCCAGCAGACACAGCATCATGTACTTGGAGATGCGCTCCAGCCCACCCTGAAGGCCCATACTGACCACCAGGAAGCCGATCACCACTACCAGCACCATCCACACGGTCATCTCGCCGGCGCTGCCCAGCATGGCATCGAACACGCCGTCGATGGCCTCTCCGGTCAGGCCGTCAAAGCTGCCGGCGGCAAACTTAAAGAAATAGCCCAGCATCCAGCCGGACACCGTGGTGTAATACATCATCAGCAGGTAGCAGCCGATGACGCAGAACCAGCCGTGGATATGCCAGCGGCTGCCCTTGGGCTGCAGGACCTGATAGGCCCGCACGGCGCTCTTCCGGCTGCCACGGCCCACGGCCAGCTCCATGGTCAGAACGGGCACGCCCATGATGATCAGAAACAACAGGTAAAACAGGACAAATACGCCGCCGCCGTTGGCGCCGGTGACATAGGGGAATTTCCACACGT
The DNA here is from genome assembly GCA_934659475.1 of uncultured Oscillospiraceae bacterium. Taxonomy (GTDB): domain Bacteria; phylum Bacillota; class Clostridia; order Oscillospirales; family Oscillospiraceae; genus Lawsonibacter. The sequence goes on along the minus strand of CAKUHX010000004.1, from coordinate 15,004 downwards.
TGCCGATGCCGATGGCGCAGCCGGCGCTCACCAGCAGAAAGCCCAGCCGGGATCGAAAGTTCTCTCTCTCCAAACGTTCCATCTCCTTTTTCTGCCGAAAACGGCATACTTCTACGTTTACATGACACGTGTCTATGGTATCGGAGTAAAGCGGAAAAGTCAAGTCTCCCCGGTAAAGTAAACTGCTCCGCAGGGCAGAAAATGGCGTACGGGGCCATCCCATCCGGCGCGCAGGGCCCTGCACGCTCCCTTCGGAGGGAGATAACTTGAGCGCTCCGCCCCGTATAGGGGCGGAGCGCTCAGTAAACACGGAAAAACACAAGGCTCAGCTCCGCTTCATGGCAAAGCCCAGTCCCGCCCCGCACAGGCCGCCCACGATGTGGGTCAGCTGGGACACATTGTCCCGCACGGTGACGGCATCCACGATCTCGCCCCCCAGATAGATGAGCACCACCAGGATCAGGGTGAGGGGGATAGTCCCCTCCCGCATCCCGGCCAGAGAGGACAGCACGATCATCATGAACACGATGCCGCTGGCCCCCAGCAGAGCAGTGCCGGGGAAGAAGATGAACTGCACCAGGCCGGACGCCAGGGCGGTAAACAGGATGCACCCCAGCAGACGGCGGCTGCCGTACTTTTCCTCCAGCGGCGGGCCGATGACTAGCAGCAGAGTCATGTTGCCCATGTAGTGGGCGTAGCCAGAGTGGCCCAGCACATGGCCCACCATGCGCACATAGGTCAGGGGGTCGGTGAGGGGGGCGCGGTAGACGCAGAACAGGGCGCGGGTGGTCCAGCCGCCGGTGAGCTGCCCCAGAAGCAGGGCCAGCAGAGAGAGCAGGGCGAAGGACAGCACCACTGGGGAATTGTACTGGATGCGCAGCTTTTTCATGGTCGGCCTCCTGTTGTGGATCAGAATAGAAGATCCCCGTTCGAAGCGGAACGGGGATCTTTTGTTTTAGTGATTCAGCACCCGGACGCGGATCACGCCGGGAATGGCCCGCAGCTCGCTGGCGGTGGTATCGTTGATGCGGGTGTTGATGTCCACCATGGTATAGGCGTAGTCCTTTTTGGACTTATTGGTCATATTTTCCACGTTCACACCCTCCTTAGACAGGACGGACATGATCTGGGTCAGCATAGAAGGGACGTTCTTGTGGATCAGGCACAGGCGGGAGATGCCGCTCCACTCCTGAGCCACGTTGGGCATATTCACGGAGTTCTGGATGTTGCCGTTGAGCAGATAGTCCCGCAGCTGGCGGGCGGCCATGACGGCGCAGTTGTCCTCGCTCTCCGGGGTGGAGGCCCCCAGATGGGGCAGGGCCACCACATTGGGGGCGGCCACGATCTTCTCATCGGGAAAATCGGTGACATATTTGGCGATACGGCCGGACTGCAGGGCGGCGATCATATCGTCGTCGTTCACCAGTCCGCCCCGGGCCAGATTCAGCACCCGGGCCTGCCCCTTCATCTTGGCGATGGCATCGGCGTTGATAAAATCCTTCGTGTCCTTGTTGAAGGGCACATGGATGGTCACATAGTCGGACACCCGGTACAGGTCGTTCACGTCCTTCACCACGTGGACATGGCGGTCCAGACGGAGGGCGGCGTCCACAGACAGGAAGGGGTCATAGCCGTACACATCCATCCCTAAGTCCAGGGCGGCGTTGCACACCAGGGCGCCGATGGCCCCCAGACCGATGACGCCCAGGGTCTTGCGGTACAGCTCCGGCCCCACAAAGGCGGACTTGCCCTTCTCCACGGCGGCGGCCAGATCCACGCCGGCGGCAGCCTGCTCCATCACCCAGCGGCTGCCGCCGATGATGTCCCGGGAGGCGATGAGCAGGGCAGCAATGACCAGCTCCTTCACGGCGTTGGCGTTGGCGCCCGGGGTGTTGAACACCACGATGCCGTTTTCAGAGCAGCGGTCGATGGGGATATTGTTGGTGCCCGCCCCCGCCCGGGCGATGGCCCGCAAGGCGTTGGGGAACACATAGTCCTGCATGGGGGCGGAGCGCACTAGGATGCCGTCCTCGTTTTCCATGTCGGTGCCCACCTGGAACTGATCCTTGCTCAGCTGGCCCAGGCCCACCGTGGAGATCTTATTCAGTGTCTTGATGCGGTACATAAAGCATACCTCGAATCTATTCTAAAGTGTGCCCATGAGGGCGGAAAAATCAATTGTTTTTGTCGAAGGCCTTGATAAAGTCGCAGAGCTTCTCGACACCCTCGACGGGCATCGCATTATAGATGCTGGCGCGCATGCCGCCCGTCTTGCGGTGACCCTTCAGGTTGACGAACCCGGCGGCGGCGGCCTCCTGGACGAACTTGGCGTCCAGTTCCTCGCTGCCGGTGCGGAAGGTGACATTCATGCCGGAGCGGGAACCCTTCTCCGCGTGGCAGCGGAACAGGCGGGAGTTGTCCAGGGTGTCGTACAGCATGCCGGAGCGGAGAGTGCGCAGCTTCTCCATCCCCTCCAGACCGCCCTGCTCCTCGATCCAGTCCAGCACCAGCCCCAGCATATAGATGTTCCAGCAGGGAGGCGTATTGTACATGGAGTCCTTCTCGATCATGGTCTGGTAGTTGAAAATGGTGGGGGTGATGGGCAGCTCATGGCCCGCCAGAGACTCCTTGATGATCACCACAGTCAGGCCGGCGGGAGCCATGTTCTTCTGGGCCCCGGCGTAGATCAGGCCGTATTTGGACACGTCCACCGGGCGGGAGAGAATGTCAGAGGACATATCGCACACCAGGGGCACATCGCCCACCTGGGGCACATACTGCCACTCGGTGCCGTAAATAGTGTTGTTGGCGCAGTAGTAGAAGTAGCTGGCCGTGGGGTCCAGCTTCAGCTGCTCCTGGGTGGGGATATAGGAGTGATCCCGGTCGGAGGTGTCGGCGGCGATGTTCACAGTGCCGTACTTCTTGGCCTCCTTCATGGCCAGGTTGGAGAAGTTGCCCGTCACGGCGTAGTCGGCCTTCCCCTTCTCCCCCATCAGATTCAGGGGGATGGCGGCGAACTGGCCGGTAGCGCCGGTCTGGAGGAACAGAGGCTTATAGCCCCCTGGGATGTTCATGATCCGGCGGAGCTTCTCCTCAGCCTGGGCGTGGATCTCCATGAAAGCCTTAGATCGGTGACTCATCTCCATCACTGACATGCCGCTGCCGCGGTAGTTGGTGATCTCTGACCCGGCGCGCTCCAGCACAGACAACGGCATGGTGGACGGACCGGCGGCGAAGTTGTAGACACGATCATTCATGGTTTTCACAAACCCCTTTCAATAGATCCCCGGCAAAGCTGAGAACACCGGGAATAAAACTCAGCCCCGCTCCCACAGAAACAGGAGTAGGGCAGATACTTATTATAGGCAGAAAGGGCCGGGTATGTCAATCCCGGGGGCGGGGAAAAACGCACAGATCCGTGAGCTTCTCCCGGGCAGAAGGGAGGAAAAATGCGCTTTTGTCTCTTAGAAAAGAGTGAAAAAGACAAAGGTGAGAAAACCGTCCGCGAAACAGGGACAGTGCAAAAGTATCCCCGCCCGCGGGAGCGGGCGGGGATCAGACGTTCAATAGCTGGTCAGCAGGTCGCGCACCAGGCCGGCAAAGGCAGGGCGGTCCACATCCAGCACCACCAAGACGTTGCGGCGGGGGAACTTCTTGTCGCTCCACAGATCGGTGACCGTCTTGCCGTTACAGATGGTGCTCTGAGTCTCTACGAACACGCCGGCCTCCTGCCCCTGGAAGAGTTGGGGGTGGGTCAGGTAAAGCACGGGACACACATCGTGCAGGCACAGGCCAGGCTTGCGGCCGCCCCGCTCCGCGAAGGACAGGGGCAGGCGGGTGCTGTCCAGGAAGAAGCGGCACACGTCGGTGCCGTGGCGGCCGATCTCCGCCACCTCCTCCGGTGTCAGATAGGCGGCGGTGGTCACATCCAGGCCGCACATGACAATGGGGATGCCGGACTTGAACACCACCTGGGCGGCGTGGGGGTCTGCATAGATATTGAACTCAGCGGCGGGGGTGGTGTTGCCCTTGGTGGCGCTGCCGCCCATGATCAGCAGCCGCTTGATCCATGGCTTGATCTGGGGGTATTTGCCCAGCGTGATGGCGATATTGGTCAGAGGACCCACAGCGATCACCTGCAGCTCGCCCTTGGCGGCCACAGCGGCTTCGTACAGGGCGTCCCAGGCGGGCTTGGTCTGGTGGGGGGCCGGAGAGGGGGCCAGAGTGGCCTCCCCCAGGCCGTCCACCCCGTGGACATAGGGGGCGGTGATCTGATCCCGCAGCAATGGGTGATCGGCACCCTTATAGACGGGGTAGTCCGCCCCCACAAAGGCGCAGATGTTCCGGGCGTTGGGATAGGTGTGGGACAGCTCTACATTGCCGGCCACGGCGGAGATGCCCTTCACCTCCAACTGGGGCAGCTTGTTCATCACCAGAAAGGCCACGGCGTCGTCCACGCCGATGTCGGTGTCGAACCAAACGGGGATCCTGTTCATACGGGCACCTCTCTTCCGTCGTAGGACTTGACCGCATTGACGATCAGATCCACAAAGCCCTCGCGGTCCACATTCAGCAGGCAGCGGGCGTTGGCCTTGGCCGTGTTCTCATAGCCCCGGGTGTCCGCCACGGTGGCGCCCCGGCAGTACTCCCCGGCGGTCTCCACCTGCACGTTGTAGTCCCCGGTGGTGAACAGCTCCGGCTTGAGCAGATAGGCCACGGCGCAGGGGTCATGGAGGGGGGCGCCGGCGTAGCCGATGGAGCGGTGGAACTGGTAGAAGAACTCCAGCCACTGGGCCACCACCTCGGCCACCTGGTTTTTCACGGCGCGGATGCGCTCGAAGTCCTCGGGGAAGATCAGGGCCTTCTCCGTCACGTCCAGTCCGGCCATGTATACGGTGATGCCCGACTGGAACACCAGCTGGGCGGCCTCGGGGTCCACCAGGATATTGAACTCCGCTGCGGGGGTCCAGTTGCCCGTTTCGATGCCGCCGCCCATGAGGGAGATGCGGGCGATCTTCTCCTTCAGCTCCGGGTGGGCCAGCAGCAGGGCGGCCACGTTGGTCTGGGGCCCGGTGGCGACGATGGTGACCGGCTCCGCGCTCTCCCGCAGCACCCTGGCCATCAGCTCCACGGCCCCCAGGGGGGACAGGTCGTCCGCCGGCTCGGGCAGGGCGGGGCCGTCCAAACCGCTCTGGCCGTGGATGTTCCCGGCGGTGATGGGGTCGGCCAGCAGGGGGGCGGGGCGGCCCATGGCCACCGGCGCATCGATGCCCAGCAGGGCGCAGATGCGCCGGGCGTTGTAGGTGGTCTTTTCGATCGTCTGGTTGCCGGCGCAGGTGGTAACGGCGCGGATGTCGAACACGGGGCTGGCCTTGGCCAGCATCCAGGCGATGGCGTCATCGTGGCCGGGGTCGCCGTCCAGGATCAGGGGGATCTTTTTTGATTCGCTCACAGTATCATTCCTCTCTGTAAAGAGCATCTGCCGCCCCGGCAGCGCCGGGGCGGCAGACGCCGGAAAATCACTTCTGCTCCGCGTCCTTCAGGGCGGCGGCGGAGTGCTGCCGCTTCACCTTGCTGCGGACGATCAGGGCAAAGATGACCAGACCCAGAATGGTCACCAGATAAGGGATGGGGGTGACCAGGTTGGAGTCGATGCCCTTGGAGGAGACCTTGATGCTCAAAGCCTGGGCAAAGCCGAAGATCAGGGCGGACAGCATAGAGCCCAGAGGCTCTCCGCCGCCCATGGCCTGGGCCGCCAGGGCGATGAAGCCGCGGCCGGCCACCATGTCCAGGGACCAGCCCATGGCGTAGTACATGGACATGAACGCGCCGCCGAAGCCGGCCATCAGGCCGGAGAAGGCGATGGCGATGTACTTGATCTTCAGCACGCTCACGCCTACGGAGGCGGCGGCGTTGGGATTCTCGCCCACGGAGCGGATGTTCAGGCCCAGGGGGGTCTTATACAGCAGCACCCAGGTGAGGAACACCAGCAGGAAGGCCACATAGGTCAGGATACAATGGCCGGACAGAATATCGCCCAGCACAGGGATGTCCTTGATGATGGGGATATTCCAGGAGGGGATCTGGTGGACGGCGGTGATGAGGGAGGTGGTGGAGGCCATGGCCTTGCCCTCGGTCATATTGGTGATGACCTTCACCAGGAACAGGGTCCCGCCGGAGCCGATCATATTCACGGCGATACCGGTCAGGATGATGTCGGTCTTCAGGTTGAAGGCGAAGAAGCCCATGAGCAGGGCCTCCAGCACGCCCACCACCAGAGCCACCAGTAGGCCGACGGCCCAGGAGCCCGTCCAGTAGGCGGTGAGAGAGCCGAACAGGGCGGACATCATCATGATGCCCTCAAGGCCGATGTTGGACACGCCGGCCTTCTCGCCCACCACAGCGCCAAGGGTCGCAAACAGGATGGGGGCGGTGATACGAAGGATGGCGAAGAAGAAATCAGGGGTCATGATCAGATCCAGCATGTTACTTCACCTCCCCTTTCTCTTCGGCCGCAGCTGCGGCCTGTTTCAGCTCCTCCTGGGTACTCTTGACCACCAGCTTCTGCCGGTAGCCCGCCAGGAACTGCTCGGCGGCGAAGAACACGAAGATCACGGCCTGCAGGATGTCGATCAGCTGGGACGGCACGCCGCAGTAGGTGCTCATCAGCAGGCAGCCCTTGTTCAGGTAGGCCATGAAGAGGGCGGCCAGGGGGACAAAGGCGGGGTTGTTGCCCGCCAGGATGGCAACGGTGATGCCCGTCCAGCCGTAGCCGGGGAGGGAGCTCCAGCTGTAAGCCGAATAGCGGCCCAGCACCTCGATGCCGCCGCCCATACCGGCCAGCAGGCCGCCCAGCACCTGGGACAGGACGATGATAGCAGCCACATTCATACCAGAGTACATAGCGAAGTCCTGGTTGATGCCGATCATGCGGATACCGTAGCCCCAGCGGGTGCGATACATGAAAAGAGCGGTGAGCACCACAAAGATCAGAGCGATAACGAAGCCCCAAGTCAGCATGGAGCCGTTATCAATGAGGGGGGGGATGCGGGATTGCTCCTGGAAGGAGAAGCTCTGGATCTGGCCCTTGCTCTTATCCGCCAGATGAGTATTCAGCAGATAGTTAAGCAGATACAGCACCACATAGTTCAGCATCAGGGAGTTCACCATTTCGCTCACCCCCAGCTTGGCCTTCAGCACGGCGGGGATCAGCATCATGGCGCCCACGGCGGCCGCACCGATCAGGATGGCGGCGATGGGCAGGACCACGGGGGGCAGGGGGACGTAGATGGCCACCATGGAGGTCACAAAGGCGCCCAGCATGATGCCGCCCTCGGCGCCCAGGTTGAACTGGTTGGCGGAGAACATGACGCAGGTGGCCAGACCGGTGAACACGATGGGGATCATGGCGGCCAGCACGTCACAGATATTTTTCACGTTGACGCTGCCGTTTGTCCGGAAGATGGGGCCGATCAGCAGCTGCCGCATGGCGGCCATGGTCTGGGAGAACTTCTCTCCGGGGGTAGCCCCCTCGGAGGAGACGAAAATCAGCAGAGCGGCCACCAGCAGGGCGATGAGAATGGCGGCCGTGCCCCGGACGATGCTGAAGGTCAGATCCCGGCGGCGGGAGGCCTTCAGCGCACGATTGGTATCACTCATGGCAAACCCTCCTGACTTCCTCAGGCGTCTGCCGCTTGAGGCCAAGCATGTATTCGCCCATCATTTCATCGGTGAGCTCGGATGTATCCTCGAAATAGGCGGCAATGTGGCCGCCGCACATGACGATCAGGCTGTCGGACAGCTCCATGACCTCGTTCAGGTCGGCGGACACCAGCAGCACCGCGATGCCGGAGCGGGACAGCTCCACCAGCTTCTTGCGGATGAACTCGGTGGCGCCCACGTCGATGCCACGGGTGGGCTGGTCGGCGATGATCAGGCAGGGGCCGTTGGAGAACTCCCGGGCCACCACCACCTTCTGGATGTTGCCGCCGGACAGGTTGTCCACCCGCTGGTCACGGGACTTGCACAGAACGGTGTAGTCCCGGATCAGGCGGTCGGTCTCCTCGTGGATGGCCCTCATGTCGAACAGCAGGCCCTTGTTCAGGCGCTTGTCGCCGCAACGGTCGGAGATGATATTCTCCTGAATGGAGGCGGCCCCGGCGATGCCGTAGAGCATGCGGTCCTCCGGCACCAGGGACACGCCCTTCTTCCGGATCTCCCGCTGGGGCAGGCCGACGATGTTCTCGCCGTTGACGGTGACGGTGCCGGAGTTGGGGGTGTTCAGGTGGAACAGCATGTCCACCAGCTCCTTCTGGCCGTTGCCCTCTACGCCGGCGATGCCCAGGATCTCGCCCTTGCGCACGGAGAAGGAGACGTGGTCCAGCATCTTCTTGCCCCACTCGTTGACATACTCCAGGTCGCGCACCCGCAGCACCTCGTCGGTGGGCTTGGCGTGCTCCTTCTCTACCTTCAGCACCACGTCGCGGCCCACCATCAGGCGGGAGATGACCTCCGGCGTGACATCGCAGGTGTTATGGACCCCCATGGAGCGGCCGCCCCGCAGGATGGTCATGCGGTCGGTGATCTCCATGATCTCGTTCAGCTTGTGGCTGATGAAGATGATGGTATATCCGTCCTCCTTCAGGTGGATCAGTTCCTTGAACAGCTCGCTGGTCTCCTGGGTGGTCAGAACGGCGGTGGGCTCATCCAAGATCAGGATCTTGGCGCCCCGCACCAGAGCCTTCAGGATCTCTACCTTCTGCTTCATGCCCACGGGGATGTCCATCACCTTGGCGGTGGGGTCTACGTGCAGGTTAAAGCGTTTGGAATATTCCTCCGTGAGTTCCACGGCTTTTTTCGTATCAATGAACAGTCCGGACTTCTTGGGTACCATGCCCAGGACGATATTTTCCGCCACGGTCAGGCTGGGGACCAGCATGAAGTGCTGATGCACCATGCCGATGCCCTTGGAGATGGCCACCGTGGGGGAGGTCAGGCTGACTTTCTCACCGTTGACCCAGATCTCGCCCTCGGTGGGCTGCTCCAGACCGAACAGCATTTTCATCAGTGTGGATTTGCCGGCGCCGTTTTCGCCCATCAGCGCGTGGATCTCACCCCTGCGGATGTTCAGATCCACGTCCTGGTTGGCGGCGATGCCGTTGGGATACACCTTGGTGATCCCCTTCATTTGGACAACATATTCCTCTGCCATGAGGGGTTCCCTCCCGTTTTATGAGTTAGGGCGGAGAGCCCGGAGCCCTCCTTGTCTTTGAGCGGCTTTATCCTGCGGAACAGGGATGCGGGGAAAGCGGGGGATGGCGTTAAGATAAGATAAAGGACTCTGTCAAGAACGGAGGGGGCTGGAGAGACCCAGCCCCCTCGGTCAGGGATATGACTTTGTCAGTGCGTCACTCAGGGACGGACGGACTCGCGCAGATCGTTGATCTTGTTGCTCTCATCGCCCACGGCGGAGTCCACGGTCAGAGTGCCGGCCTTGATGGCCTCCTCGGCGGCGGTGATGGCAGCCTTGCACTCGTCGCTGGCATAGGTGGCGAAGTTCTTGTCGGTGACGACGCCCACGCCGCCCTCGGCCAGACCCAGAGACACCTCGGTGCCCCAGTGCTCGTTGCCGGCATCCAGCTCGTCAAAGACCCAGATCAGGGAGTTGCCGATGTTCTTCAGACCGGAGGTCAGGGTGATGGCGGCCAGATCCTTGCCGAAGGTCAGCTCCTGGTCGGAGTCGACGCCCAGGAAGTAGGCCTTGCCGGTCTCCAGAGCGGCCTCGGCAGCGCCGTTGCCGGCGTTGCCGGCCACGCCCCAGATCACATCGCACTTGTTGTCGTTGATCATGGACAGGCCATACTCCTTGGCAACGGCGGTGTCAACATAGCTGTTGGTATAGCGGGCATCGACCTTGATGTCGGCGTTGACGGACTGAGCGCCCTCGATGAAGCCCATCAGGAAGTCGTTGATAACGGGAGAGTCGATGCCGCCCACGAAGCCGATGACGGGATCGGCGTTGATCTTGTCGATGGAGGTGTCGGTGGTGACATAAGCGGCAAAGATGCCCATCAGATAGCCCATGTCGTTCTGCTTGTAGGTGATGTTCAGCACGTTGGAGTTCTCGCCGGCATAGGTGTCGTCGTCGAAGATGACGTACTTCTGCTCGGGGTACTTGGTGGCGACTTCCTTCAGGTAGTCGGGCATCTGGTAAGTACCGCAGATGATCACGTCGTACTCCTTGGACTCGGACACCTCGTACAGGGTATCCAGCCACTTGGGCTTGTCCTCGTCCAGACCGCCCAGCTCGATGGTGTTCAGCTTGATGCGGCCGTCGGCCTTCAGGGTCTGCAGGCCGGCCTCGGCGGAGTCGAAGAAGGACTTGTCGCCCAGGTTGCCGTTGACAACGTAAGCCACGTTATAGACCTTCTTATCGGTGGTGCTGGTGGAGCCGGCGTTGGAGCCGGAACTGGCGGGGGGGTCCTTCTTGCCGCAGGCGACCAGGGACAGGGACATGGTCAGCGCAAGGGCGAGAGCAAGAAACTTTTTCACGTTCGTAACCTCCTAAAAATCTTCTTCCTGAAACTGTCTTCCCGGGGAAAACGGTTCCGGAACATTACGATTGTATTCTTTTTCTATGGTGTTGTCAATTTGTTCTTGCGGTTTTATCCCTTTTTTACAAAATATCGGCGGCGGCGTTGCCATTTTCGCCAAAGACTGAGCCATAAAAACTGCTTGACGGGGGACCCCGGGGGGGATATGCTTATAGTAAGAGGAAAAGTGTGCGCGGCAGAACGACAACTGCTGTGTAGAAGGAGGACAGTATGAAGCATCCTGATTTTCCCAAGGTGGATCTGCATCTGCATCTGGACGGCTCCGTGCCGCCGGAGACCCTGTTCCGGCTGGCGAAGGAGCAGGGGGTCCCCGTGCCGGGCGGGACGCTGGAGGGCTATCTGGACTATATCCGCCGCAGCGCCCTGTGCGGCAGCGTGAACGAGTATCTGAAGATGTTCGACCTGCCCGTGGCGGTGATGCAGGACGAGGACAGTCTGGCCCTGGTGACCAGAGAACTGATCGGCCTGCTGTACCGCCAGGGGCTGGCCTACGCGGAGATCCGCTTTGCCCCCCAGCTGCACACCCGCAAGGGGCTGACCCAGCTTCAGGCGGTCCGGGCTGTGCTGGCCGGGCGGGAGCAGGGGCTGGCCCAGTGCCCCGGCTTCGACGTGGGCATCCTGTGCTGCATGATGTGCATCGGGCCGGAGACCGTGAACTGGAAGGAAAACGCCGAGACGGTGGAGGTGACGAAGGAACTTTTGGGCCATGGCGTCGTGGGTCTGGACCTGGCGGGGGCTGAGGGCATCGTGCCCCTGAAGAACTTCGCCCCCCTGTTCCACCGGGCGGCGGAGCTGGGCGTCCCCTTCACCTGTCACGCCGGGGACAGCCAGGGGCCGGACACCGTGCAGGACGCCATGGACTTCGGCGCCCAGCGCATCGGCCACGGCCACCACATCTATGACGACCCGGAATTGGTGCGGCGGGCCATCCGGGAGGGGGTCACCATCGAGGTGTGCCCCACCAGCAACATCCAGTGCATGACCCAGCCCTCTTATGGGCTGCATCCGGCCAAAAAACTGCTGGACATGGGGCTGAGGGTGACCATCAACACGGACAACATGACCTTTGCCGGGGTGGATCTGGAGGCGGAGTATGACCACTGCCTGAAGGATATGGGCTTCACCCCGGAGGATCTGGTGAAGATGAGCGGAAATTCCATCCGGGCGGCCTTCCTGCCCCAGGAGAAGAAAAAAGCCCTGCTGGAAAGTAAGTAAAACAAAACCCGTCATTCCGAGGCAGTGACCGATGTCACTGCCGTGGGAATCCGTATCCCCAAAGTTTGAGAAAACGGATCGTCGCGCCAGTTTGTGAACTGGCTCGCAATGACAGGATATTGACAGGAAAGAGAAGGCAAGGGAGAGTAAAAGGAGAACACGCAATGGACATCCTGTTTGTCATCGACTATCAGAAGGATTTTGTGGACGGGGCCCTGGGCTTCGCCGGGGCGGAGAGGCTGGACGAGAAGATCGCCGCCCGGGTGCGGGAGTACGGCCCCGGCCGGGTGTGGTACACCATGGACACCCACTATGAGGACTATATAAACACCCGGGAGGGCAGAAACCTGCCCGTGCCCCACTGTATCCGGGGCAGCGAGGGTTGGCAAAACTACGGCCAGACCGCTGAAGCCCTGGCGGAGGTAGGCGCCGTAGGCATCGAAAAGCGCACCTTCGGCATGGATCTGGGGGATCCCGCCGTGCTAGCCAAGCTGCCGGAGCGTGTGGACAATATCGAGCTGTGCGGTCTGGTGTCCAACATCTGCGTGGTCAGCAATGCCGCCGTGCTCCAGGGGCACTACCCCGACGCCCAGCTGACGGTGGACGCCCGCCTCACCGACAGCTTTGACAATGATCTGAACGAAAAGGTACTGGACGTGCTGGCCGGCCTGCAGGTGAAGGTATTGAACCGTTAAAAGGAGGAAAACCTATGCTTCAGCCCCATATCCAACTGGACGACACCTTAAATATCAAATACGCCATCCTCCCCGGTGATCCCGGCCGCCTGGACCGCATCGCCCTGCAATTACAGGACGTGGAGGAACTGGCCTATAACCGGGAGTTCCGCAGCCTGCGGGGTCTTTACAAGGGGGTGCCCGTGCTGGCCATCTCCACGGGCATCGGCGGCAGCTCCGCCGCCATCGCCATCGAGGAACTGAAAAAGATCGGTGTCACCGCCATGGTGCGCATCGGCTCCTGCGGGGCGCTGCAGAAGGGCATCGCCATCGGCGATCTGATCTTCGCCTGCGGGGCCATCCGGGACGACGGGGCCTCTAAGGCCTATGTGGACGCCCGGTACCCCGCCGTGCCCGACACCGGCCTGCTGGTGAACTGCGTGGAGGCCGCCCGGGAAGAGGGCTGGCCCCACCACGTGGGGGTGGTGCACAGCCACGAGAGCTTCTATATCGACACCAACGACGCCGAGTCCGCCCACTGGTCGGCTCTGGGGGCTCTGGGCGCGGACATGGAGACGGCGGCCCTGTTCACCGTGGGCCGCATCCGCGGAGTTCGCACGGCGTCGATCTTAAACAATGTGGTGCTGTACGGCCAGGACACGGCAGACGCCGTGGCCGACTACGCCGGGGGCGAGGACATGAGCGCCGTGGGCGAGCGGCGGGAGATCGCCGTGGCTCTGGAGGCCCTGTACCGCACCGCCAAGGAGGACGAAAAACAATGAAACAGCTGCTGTATGTCGACTGCTGCATCCGGGGGGAGCAGTCCCGCACCCGGAAGCTGGCAGAGGCCTTTCTGGCCGCCCTGCCCCAGGAGTGGCAGGTGACCCGGCTGGACCTGATGCGCGAGGGGCTCCAGCCCCTGATGCCCGACACCCTGGCCCAGCGGGACGAGGCCGCCGCCCGGGGAGAGCTGGACACCCCCCGCTTCCGCTACGCCCACCAGATCGCGGCGGCGGACGCCGTGGTCATGGCCGCCCCCTTCTGGGATCTCAGCTTCCCCGCTCTGCTGAAGATCTACATTGAAAACGTCTCTGTGGACGGGATCACCTTCAAGAGCACGGCGGAGGGCCTGAAGGGCCTGTGCCGGGGCACGGAGCTGGTGTTCCTCACCACCCGGGGCGGCATTTACGGCGAGGGCAACGACTGGGAGCAGGGGGTGCCCTACCTGGCCGCCATCCAGAAGTTCTTCGGCTTCGACCGTTTCCACGCCATCGCCGCCGACGGGCTGGATGTGCAGGGCTTTGACGGCGCGGGGGAGCTGCACCGGGCCATGGAGCGGGCCGGGGAGCTGGCCCGCATGCTGCACTGAACCGGCCCCGGGCCTTTCCTGAGCCTTTCAACTGTTTTGAGCGCCCCGCCCCATAGGGGCGGGGCGCTTGAGACTGTCGAACAAGCAGCAGCACGTAGAGATACGGGAAGGAAGATAGTTACGAAAGAAACCCAGGAGGGGTGTCTTTCGTTTTTGATCATAAGATCATGGAACTTTTTCAAAGTTTCATGATCTTCTCCAGCTTGTCAAAAAGACTTTTTTGACAAGCTGGAGCGCCCCGCCCCTATGGGGCGGGGCGCTTTACGTTCCGCTTGCATTTTTCTCTTCCCTGTGCTGCACTGCATGACAAGGGAATGAAGTTCTCCCCCGGCCAAGGCCGAAACCGCTTGTCAAAGCTGATGACTTCTGCATTTCAGGATGCAGGGGCCGTCGGCTTTTTTGCGTCTTAGGAGGTTTTTTTGTGCTTACATCCCTGGCGTTCATTTTCCTTGTGGGCCTATCTCTGGCGGCGGTCTGCGAAACGCTCCGCCTGGGCCAAGCCCTATATCCCTGTGTCCGGCCTTTTGGCCGTGGTCAGCATGGCCTGCGCGCTGAAGCTCAAAAGCCCGAGATCCGTCACCAGGCGCCTGTCCGAAAAATTCGGCAAGCTGTGGCTGGGGGCTGAGGTGCTCCTCTTCGTCCTTGTGGGCGCGGCGGTGGACGTCCGCTACACGCTGAAGGCAGGGCCCATGGCCGTCGCCATGATCTTCCTTGCCCTGTGTCTGCGGGCTGTGGGGGTGCTGCTCTGCCTGGTCAGAACGCCCCTAGATCGGAAGGAGCGGCTGTTCTGCGTCATCGCCTATCTGCCCAAGGCCACGGTGCAGGCCGCCATCGGCTCTGTCCCTCTGTCTATGGGTCTGTCCTGCGGCGGCATCGTTCTGTCCACGGCGGTGCTGGCCATCCTCATCACCGCCCCCCTGGGGGCCCTGGGCATGGATGCGGCCTGCGGCCGGCTGCTGAACAGGTGCCCCTGACCGGTCACTCCGACAAATAGTCCTTTCCTCCCGGCGGCGGGGCATGGCGCTCCTCCCCGGGATCCCGGGGGCAGGAGGCGGGGGCGATGGCCCCCTTGCCGTACTTGGCCCGGATGGTGTCCATGGCCCCGGCCAGCTTCTCCAGCCGCTCCCGCTTCT
>CAKUHX010000003.1 GCA_934659475.1 uncultured Oscillospiraceae bacterium | reverse complement strand
TTCCAACCGAGATGTTGATATGGATTTTCGCGGCGTGTGCACACAAATTGATATCACCATTCAAAAACGCCTGTAAGACCCTCTCAGTCACCTTCGGTGACAGCTCTCCCAGAGGGAGAGCCAAGGGGGCTGCCTGCAACTGTGCCATATGTCATATTAGCATAAAGAAACGGAGCGCATCTGCACCGATACGCTCCGTTAACTGTCTTACGAACGCCCCGCGAAAGCCGGGAGATTTTTTGCTTCAACAGTGAGACGGGGCTGTACTCACCGCATATACTTCATCAGAGTGTTGATGCCGGACAGCAGCACCATAAGATAGATGAACCGGTTGATGCTGTCGGCGTCCAGCCGGCCCCGCACCTTTCCCCCCAGATACTGCCCCAGAAGAATACCGAAAAAACCGATGACGGTGGGCAGGATGAGATCCGCCGTATACAGCCCCTGCTGGATGCGGACGGAGGTAGAGATCACGTTGGACACCGCCATTGTGGTCTGAAGGTCGGCAAAGTAGTGATCCCGGTCCTCGGTGATCGCCCGGAAATACAGGGCCATGGTGGGGGCGCCGATGGAGAACAGGCCGGACAGAGCGCCGGAGATCAGTCCGCACACCGCTCCGGTCAGGGGGCTGGCGGAGACCTTCAGGTTCTTCTGCACGAACATGAAGTACAGAGCCAGCAGGATAAAGAACACCCCGAAGGCGATGCCCAGCAGCCGCAGGTCGGCTTTCCCTGCGATGGGGATGACCAGGGCGGAGGCCAGGGCGAAGCAGGGCAGAGGGGCGGCAATGTCCCGCAGGCGCAGGTACCTGTGGTAGCGGATGGCCATTATGATGGTCATCATGGTGCAGATGGCGATGTTCAGGGCGGGGGCGCCCAGTATCCCGTAAAAATAGGGGAACACCAGCATCAGAATAATGCCGGCGCCAAAGCCAGCGATGTTCTGTACCGCGCCGGCCGCCGCCGTCAGGGCGGCTACGATGAGAAGCTGCATAGGATCTGTCTCTCCTTGTCTTTCTGTTCCGGAATAAGCCGCCCCGGGCGTTTCACGGGGCGGCTGCGTGCTCAGTCCTTCTGCTGGCGGTAGGGGGCGAATTCCTCCGCGCCGGGGTCGGTAAAGACCTTGGCGAACACATCGGCCTCCATGGTCTCGTGGTCCAGCAGGTAGCGGGCGGTCAGCTCCAGCTCCGGCCGCTTCTCCGTCAGGATGGCCTCGCACCGGGCGTAGGCCCGGTCCACGATGGCCTTGACCTCCTCGTCGATGGCGGCGGCCACCTCCTCGGAGTAGTTCTGGGTGTGGCCCATGGTGCGGCCGATGAACACTTCATCGTTCTCGCTGGCGTAGGCCACCGAGCCCAGCCGGTCGCTCATGCCGTATTTGGTCACCATGGCCCGGGCGGTGGAGGTGGCCTTCTGGATGTCGCTGGAGGCGCCGGTGGAGATGTCCCCCAGCACCAGCTGCTCGGCGGCCCGTCCGCCCAGACAGACGGCAATGCGTTCCTCCAGCTCCTTCTTGGACAGATAGGCCCGGTCCTCCGTGGGCAGGGACACGGTCATCCCCCCGGCCATGCCCCGGGGCACGATGGTGATCTGGTGGACGGGGTCCTGGGTGGTCATCTCGTGGATGACCACGGCGTGGCCCGCCTCGTGATAGGCGGTCAGGCGGCGGGTGTGCTCCGTCTGCACCCGGCTGCGCTTCTCCGGCCCGGCGATCACCTTCATCATGGCCTGACGCAGAGCCTCCCGGGTGAGATAGGGCTTGCCCTCCCGGGCGGCCAGCAGGGCCCCCTCGTTCAGCAGGTTCTCCAGATCGGCCCCGGTAAAGCCGGCGGTGGCCCCGGCCAGCTCCTTCAGGGATACGTCCTCGGCCAGGGGCTTCTTCCGGGCGTGGACCTTCAGGATCTCCTCCCTGCCCCTGATGTCGGGCAGGCCCACGTAGATCTGCCGGTCGAACCGGCCGGGCCGCAGCAGGGCGGGATCCAGAATGTCCGGGCGGTTGGTGGCCGCCATGACGATGACCCCCTCGTTGGCGGAGAAGCCGTCCATCTCTACCAGTAGCTGGTTCAGGGTCTGCTCCCGCTCGTCGTGGCCGCCGCCCAGACCGGTGCCCCGCTGGCGGCCCACGGCGTCGATCTCGTCGATGAACACGATGGCGGGGGCGTCCTTCTTGGCCTGCTCGAACAGGTCCCGCACCCGGCTGGCGCCCACGCCCACATACAGCTCTACAAAGGCGGAGCCGGAGATGGACAGGAACTGCACCCCGGCCTCACCGGCCACCGCCTTGGCGATCAGTGTCTTGCCGGTGCCCGGGGGGCCCACCAGCAGCACGCCCTTGGGCACGCGGGCCCCCAGGGCGGTGTATTTCTCCGGGTCCCGCAGGAAGTCCACCACCTCCTGCAGCTCCTCCTTCTCCTCGTCGGCTCCGGCCACGTCCTGGAAGGTGACCTTTTTGCCCATGTCGTCGGCAAAGGTGGCCTTGGCCCGGCTGAACCGGTTGGGACCCGGCCCGCCGTCGCCCCCGTTGGCGCCCCGGCGCAGCATCATAAAGTACCACAGCAGGGCCAGCCCGCCCAGAGTGATGGCATAGGGCAGCAGAGAGTACCACCAGGCGCTCTCCACCCCCGGCAGGATGTTGTAATCCTCGATGATCCCCTGGCGCCGCTGGGCGTCGATCAGCTCCCGCAGGTCGTCGTAAAACAGCCGGGTGTCCCCCAGCTGACAGGTGACGGTGGAGACGGCGTCCCCCTCACCCCGCAGCTCCAGCGTCAGGGTGTCGTCCTTCAGCTGAAAGCGCTTGACCCGCTCCTGCTCAAAATAGGTGCGGATCTGGCTGTAGCTGGGGTCGTCCTGGCGGTCCATGCCCTGGATCATGTTCACCACCATAAAGAACACCAGCACCACGGCCAGATAAAGGGACAGATCCCGTCCCGACATTCGCTTCAAACGCTCACGTCCTTTCCCGGGGGCTCAGGGGCTCAGCCCTGATAGACCTCCGGCTTGAGTACGCCCACATAGGGCAGGTTGCGGTACTTCTCCGCGTAGTCCAGACCGTAGCCCACCACGAAGGCGTCGGGGATGACAAAGCCGGAGTAATCCGCCTTGATGGGCTTGACCCGCCGCTCCGGCTTGTCCAGCAGGGTGCAGATGCGGATGGAGGCCGGGTGCCGGGCGGACAGCACGTCCATCAGGTAGTACAGCGTGTTGCCGGAGTCCAGGATGTCCTCGATGATCAGCAGGTTTTTGCCCTCGATGGGGTCGGACAGGTCCTTTTTGATCTCCACCTGGCCGGAGCTGACGGTGCCCGCGCCGTAGGAGGACACGGCCATAAAGTCCACCGTCAGGGGCAGGTCGATGGCCCGGGTCAGGTCGGCCATGAACACATAGGATCCCCGCAGCACCGCCGCCAGTACGAGCTCCTTCCCCTGATAATCCCGGGTGATCTCCGCGCCCAGCTCCTTGATGCGCTGCTCCAGCTGTTCCTTGGTCAGCAGGACCTTTTCGATATTTTTCTCCAGCATGATGCTTCCTCTCACTTTCGTGTATGACTTTTATTTTCACCCGCCCCGGATGGGGACGGGGACTGTCTCTCGGTCAGGGTGATGTGCCAGGCGGGCGCTCCCGCCCCGGGGACGTGCCGCCGGTCGGGGCCCAGGCCGCACACGGCGGCCGCGGCCCGCCCCGCCGCCAGGACAGGGATCTGCTCCCGCCGGTGGGCGGGGACCTTTTCGTCGATGAACCAGCGCTTCAGGCTCTTCTCATGGCGCCCCGGCGGGGCCAGGGTGTCCCCCGTGCGGCGGGGCCGCACCGTCAGGGCGGTCAGGCCGCCGTCCAGCCAGAAGTCCCGGGGGCCGCAGGGCTGGCCGGCGTAGGTCTCCCGGGTGCAGGCGATGCGCCAGCCGCCCCAGTCTGTCTCTCCGGGGAGGGAGAGCGTGGCCTCCGCCGTGCCCGGGGGAGCGGGAGGGCTCTTCTCCAGTACCAGCAGGTCGTATTCCCGCCGGACCAACAGGTCTCCGGGCAGGTCGATCCGTGCGGAGGGGTCATCACTGCGGCACAGCCCCACCAGGGCCCGCAGGTGGGCGGCGGTGCAGCGGCTGTCGCCGTTCCGGGCCCGGGTCATCAGCAGGCGGGCGCACCGCAGGGCGATGGGGTCTGCCTGCCCTGCCACCGCAGCGGCGGGGCAGGTCAGCCGCCCGTCCTTCTGCCGCAGGCCGGCCAGGGCCTGTTCGGCCAGCTGCTCCAGATAGGCCTCGTCGCTGCGGACCGCGGAGGAAAATCCGATCAGCCTGCGGTCAAAGCCCGGGGCTGCCTGGCGCAGGGCGGGGATCACCTGGTGGCGCACCCGGTTGCGGAGATATTGGTCGCTGCGGTTGGTGCTGTCCTCCACCCAGGGCAGACCCTGAGTGCGGAGATAGTCCTCGATCTCCTCCCGGGTGGTGGTCAGCAGGGGGCGGACGATGTTGTCCCGCACCGGGGGGATGCCCGCCAGCCCCCGCAGTCCAGTGCCCCGCATCAGGTGCAGCAGCACTGTTTCGGCGTTGTCGTCGGCGTTGTGGGCGGTGGCGATCACGGTGCAGTCCAGCTCACGGGCCGCCTGCTGAAGGAAATCGTACCGCATCTGCCGGGCGGTCTCCTCGATGCCCTGGCCGGTCCGGGCAGCCTGAGCGGCCACGTCTCCCCGGCCCACGGTCAGCTCCGATCCCGGCAGGGGCTGGGCCACGCCCATGGGGCCGGGGTGCCGGTCGGGGCCGCAGCACTGGGACACGAACTCCCGGACGAACTGTTCGTCCCGGTCGGATTCCGCCCCCCGCAGGCAGTGGTTGTAGTGGGCGGCGGCCACCTGGATGTCCAGCCTGCGCCGCAGCCGGTACAGAAGGTGCATCAGGCATACGGAGTCCGCCCCCCCGGACAGGGCGCACAGCACACGGGTCCCCGGGGGCAGCATCCTGTATTCTGCGATCAGCTTCTCTGCCGGCTCCAGCATAATACGCCGCCTTTCATCGCCGCAAAGCCCGCTGTACCGGGCTTTGCGGGGGCCTGTCAGTTCGTTTATGTCTGTGGTATCGCGTAGGGGCCGCCCTATACGGCGGCCCGGCACTCTATCGTTGGCCCCTGGGCGGAGCATTCTTGTGGGGGCGCTTTAATACTCCTCCTGACGCCACTCCATGCTGCCGAAGGTGGTGAACTCGGGCAGCCACTGCAGCTCTACGGTGCGGGTCTCGCCGTGGCGGTTCTTGGCGATGATGCACTCGGCCAGGTTGGGGTTCTCCGTATCCTTATTGTAGTAGCCCTCCCGGTAGAGGAACATGACGATGTCGGCGTCCTGCTCGATGGCGCCCGATTCACGCAGATCGGACAGCATGGGGCGCTTGTCCGTGCGGCTCTCGTTGGCGCGGGACAGCTGGGACAGGCACAAAACGGGCACGTTCAGCTCCTTGGCCATGATCTTCAGGGAGCGGGAGATGTCGGACACGATCTGCTGCCGGTTGTCTCCGGAGCGGGCCTTGCCCCCGGCGGACTGCATCAGCTGGAGGTAGTCGATGACCACCAGACCCAGGTTTTCCACCCGGCGGCACTTGGCGTTGATGTCCGCCACGGTGACGGTGGAGTCGTCATCGATCAGGATCTTGGACTGGTTCAGAGAGTCGGCGGCGGCGGCCACCTTCTCCCAGTCCTCGTCGGTGAGCTTGCCGGTGACCAGCTTCTTGTTGTCCACGAAGCACTCGCTGGAGATCAGCCGCAGGGCCAGCTGTTCCCGGCTCATTTCCAGGGAGAAGAACACCACGTTCTTCCCGGACTTCTTCCCCGCCTCCAGCAGGATGTTCAGGGCCATAGAGGTCTTGCCCATGCCGGGACGGGCGGCCAGCAGGATCAGGTCGGACTTGTTCAGACCGGAGATGGCCCGGTCCAGATCCACCAGACCGGTGGACAGGCCGGGGATGGCGCTGTCGCTGGCGGCCAGCTCGTTCAGGCGCTCATACGCCTCGATGACCACCTGAGAGATGGGGGTCAGCCCCCGGGCGGCCCGGCCCTGGCGGATGGCATAGATGCGCTGCTCGGCCATCTCCAGCATGTCCTGGCCCGTCTCGGTGCCCTGCTGGATCTGGGCGGTCAGTTCTCCCGCCGTCTCCGCCACCCGGCGCAGCAGGGTCTTGTCCTTCAGGATGGACACATACTCCTTCACGTTGGCCGCGGTGGGGGTGGTGTCCATGAGCTGCAGGACGTAGCCCCGGGAGGTGGCCTCGTCATAGGTGCCGTTTTTCTTCATGTTTTCCAGCACCGTGACCGGGTCGATGGTCATGGAGTAGTTGAACATGGAGTAGATGGCCTCATAGATCTCCCGATCCTGGCGGAGATAGAAGTCGTCGGGGCGCAGCTGATCGATGACCTCCGGCACGCACCGGGAGTCGATGAGCATAGAGCCCAGAACGGCCTGCTCCGCCTCTACGCTGTGGGGCATCTGCCGCAGCAGCAGCTGATCTTCCTCAAACGCCATGGGATCACCTTCTCTTTCTATGGCCGCTATTCCACCCTGCAAGTGCGCAGAGCGCATTCCTTAATACGGAAAAATCGTCATTCCGAGGCAGTGACCGATGTCACTGCCGTGGGAATCCGTATTCAAAACATCAGAGAAAACGGATTGCCGCGCCAGTCTGCGGACTGGCTCGCAATGACAACAGCACCGTATCATTTGAGTTGAATTATCCCTCGACCACCAGCACGTTCACCGTGCCTACGATCTCATAGCCCAGCTTGGCCTTGATCTGGTAGCCGCCGCAGGCCTTGATGGGCTCATCCAGGACCAGCTTGGTCTTGGTGATGTTCAGGCCGAACTGGGCGGACAGGGCCTCGGCGATCTCCTTACTGGTGACGGCGCCGAACAGGCGGCCGCCCTCGCCGGCCTTGGCGGCCAGCTTCACCTGGATGCCCTGCAGCTTCTCGGCCAGAGCCTGGGCCTCCGCCTTCTCGGCGGCCATCTGGGCCTGACGGGCCTTCTCCTGCAGCTTCATGGTGTTGATGTTCTCGGCGGTGGCGGGCACAGCCAGCTTGCGGGGCAGAAGAAAGTTGCGGGCGTAGCCGTCGGAGATCTCCACCAGCTGGCCCTTCTTGCCCTGGCCGCGCACATCCTGCTGTAAAATGACTTTCATGTTCGTTTCCTCCTAAATGATCCTTCTTTTCAGCCCGGCGCAGACGCCGGGACCGGGTGGACTTGTGTCGTTTTGGGGCCTACCCCTCCAGATATTGGTCGATGGCCTGCATCAGCTCCCGGGCCACGTCCTCGATGGACTTGCCCGTCACCTGGCCGCCGGCAGCCGCGGCGTTGCCGCCGCCGCCCAGGGCCTCCAGCACCACCTGAACGTTCACGTCCCCCATGGAGCGGGCGGAGATGTTCACCGTGTCCCCGTCGGGGGCCAGGACGAAGGAGGCGTCGATGCCGATGATGTTCAGCAGCTCGTCCGCCGCCTGGGCGGCGATCACCCGTCCCACCGGCTTTGCCGACACCGCCACGGCGATGTGCTCCCGGTACAGGTGGGCGTTCTGGATGATGGAATATTTGGCGATGGTGTCCTCCAGATCGTTCTGGAAGAGCTTTTTCACCTCGGCGGTGTCCGCGCCGGAGCGGCGGAGGAAGGCCGCCGCCTCGAAGGTGCGGCCGCCGGTGCGCATGGTGAAGTTCTTGGTGTCCAGCACGATGCCGGCCAGCAGGGCCTCGGCCTCGGCCCGCAGCAGGTCCGCCGGCTCCATCACGCACTGGAGCAGCTCGGTCACCAGCTCACTGGCGGAGGAGGCGTAGGGCTCGTGGTAGTTCAGGGCGGCCCCCTCGATGTAAGTGGCGGCCCGGCGGTGGTGGTCGATCACCGCCACCCGGGGACACAGCTGAAGCAGCTCCGGCGCCTGTACCTGCTCCGGGCGGTTGGTGTCCACCACCACCACCAGGGAGCGGTCATCCGCCAGGGACTTGGCGTCGGCGGCGGACAGGAAGCCGTCCCGGTACTCGGGCAGGGCGGCCAGATGGTCCACCAGCTCCTGGGCGGGGATGGTGCCGGCCTCCCGGATGATGTGGGCGGGCACGCCCAGCTTCCGCGCGGCGGCGAACACGCCGGCGGCGGCGCCGATGCAGTCGTTGTCCGCCATGCGGTGGCCCATGATGAACACGTTGGAGGAGTCGGACAGCAGGGCGCACAGGGAGTTGGCCATCACCCGGCTCTTCACCTTGGTGCGCTTCTCCGTCTCCTTGGCGCGGCCGCCGTAGAACTCAAAGTTGTCCTTGTTCCGAACCACGGCCTGGTCGCCCCCCCGGGACAGGGCCATCTCGATGGACTGGTTGGCCAGCTGCAGCAGCTCCTGGAAGGAGTCGGCCCCCTTGCCGATGCCGATGGACATAGAGGCATTGATGCCGCTGGGGTTCTTCACCTGCCGCACCAGATCCAACAGGTCGAACTTCTTCTCCGCCATGGCGGGGAGATACTGCTCCTCGAAGATGAACAGGTAGCGCTCCCGCTCCAGCCGGCGCAGCAGGCCGTGGGCCCCCGCCGTCCAGGCGTCCAGGTGGGTGTTGATGGCGGACATGATGGCGGAGCGCTCGTTCTCCGACAGGTTCTTCATCAGGTCCTCGTAGTTGTCGATCAGCAGCACCGCCGCCACCGGGCGGGAGGCCAGATACCGGTCCCGGTCGGCGCAGAAGGCGGTGACGTCCACCCAGTAGGTGCTGGCCAGAAAGCCCATGCTGCCCCGGCTGCCCGTGCGCACCAGGCCGCCGAACACCAGGAACTTCTTGTCCCCCAGGGCCACCTCGCCGGGGCACTGGCTCTTCCCCTCCATCAGCCACCGGGCGTCGAACCCCGGGGCCACGCTGGACAGCTTGGAGTCATACAGGTGCTCCCGCTCCCCGGCGATGCTCAGAAAGCGGTCGTTGCTCCAGATGATGTCCCCGCTCTCCGGCCGGAAAATGAGCATGGGCAGGGGGGCGTTGGTCACCGAGTCCTTGGTGGCCTGCTCCACGTTGCCGGTCACGTTGTCCAGATACTTCTGGATGGCCTTCTGCCGGGTCCGGCGGCTGCGGTGGTCATAAAGGCCCAGCAGGATCACCACCACGGCCTCCCCCGCAGCCAGATAGGGGCTGAAGAAGCAGGTGCCGAGGGTGAACAGGATCAGACAGAGAAAATACAGCTGGGCACTGGGCTGGAGCAATTGAGTCAGCTTGCGATCCAATGCAGAACACCCTTTCCTTTCGTCCATATCCCCGGCGGCTGTGCCCACGGGGATGTATAATAGAAACAACATCCCATATTAAGGGTATTTTATTATAGCAATTCCCGGCGGAAAAAACAACTGCAAATTCGCCGCTTTGCCGGCGAAAACGGGCCGGACCGCTCATGCCTTTGTCCCGGCGCGCCCCGCTTGCCATCCCCGGCGGCCTGTGTTACAATATGCGGCGGAGTTTTGCGGAAAGGAGGGGCGCGTCCCTATGGTATCCATCGGCGGAGCAAAGATCGAAACGCCTCTGGCCCTGGGCCCCATGGCGGGGGTGACGGACGCGGCCTTCCGCACCATCTGCCGGGAGCAGGGGGCGGGGCTGACCTGTACGGAGATGGTCAGCGCCAAGGCCCTGTGCTATCAGGACAAGAAGTCCGTCCCCCTGCTGGCCCGGGGGGAGGGGGAGCGCCCCTTCGCCGCCCAGATCTTCGGCAGCGACCCCGTGTGCATGCAGGAGGGGGCGGCCATCGCCGCCCAGATCTCCGGCGCGGACATCATCGACATCAACATGGGCTGCCCCGTGCCCAAGGTGGCCAACTCCGGGGACGGCTCCGGCCTGATGCGTACGCCGGAGCTGGCGGTGAAGGTGCTGGAGGCGGTGATCCGCGGGGCGGGACGGCCGGTTACGGTGAAGTTCCGCCTGGGCTGGGACAGCGGCTCTATCAACTGCGTGGAGTTCGCCCGGGCCATGGAGCAGGCCGGGGCCGCCGCCATCGCCGTCCACGGCCGCACCCGGGCCCAGATGTACGCCGGAGCGGCGGACTGGGACTGGATCGCCAAGGTGAAGCAGGCGGTGCACATCCCGGTGATGGCCAACGGCGACATTTTCCGGGGGGAGGACGCCCCCCGCATCCTGGCCCACACCGGGGCGGACATCGCCATGGTGGGCCGCGGGGCCCTGGGCAACCCCTGGATCTTTGCCCAGTGCAAAGCCGCCCTGGAGGGGCGGCCCATCCCCGACCTGCCCCCCCTGGAGCAGCGGTGCGACGCCGCCGTGCGGCAGTTTGAGATGGCCGCCGCCGTCAAGGGGGAGAAGATCGCCTGTCTGGAGGCCCGGAAGCAGTATGCCTGGTATCTGAAGGGCGTGCCCCGGGCGGGACATTTTAAGGAGCAGATCGTCCGCATCACCACCCTTGCGGACGTCTACCGCATCACCGAGGAGATCCGGCGCCAGCTGTGCTGAGCCGCCGGCATCCCATACGCCGGGAGAGGAGGGAGCGCAGTGACCGAGCAGGAGCTGGTCGCCCGGGCCAGAGCCGGAGATCAGGACGCCTTTGAACAGCTTGTGCTGGACAACCAAAAACGGATCTACACCCTGTGCCTGCGCATGACCGGTGACCCCGAGGACGGCCAGGACCTGGCCCAGGAGGCGTTCCTCAACGCCTGGCGGGGTCTGCCCGGCTTTAAGGGGGACAGCAGCTTTGCCACCTGGGTCTACCGCCTGGCGGGCAACGCCTGTCTGGACTTCCTCCGGCGGAAAAAGCGCCGCCAGGGGGTGGAGGGCGGCCCCTCTATGGACGACGAGGAGGGCGGCTGGGCCGAGCCCGCCGACCCCCGGCAGGATCCGGAGGGGGAGACCCTCCGCCGGGAGCTGAAGCAGGCGGTGGAGGAGGGACTGGCCGCCCTGCCCGACCACCACCGGCAGGTGCTGGTCATGCGGGAGCTGTCCGGCCTGAGCTATCAGGAGATCGGACAGGCCCTGCAGCTGGATCTGGGCACGGTGAAGTCCCGCATCGCCCGGGCAAGGCTGGCCCTGAAAAAATATCTGGAGAAAAACGGGAACCTTTCCGTCCCGCCGCCGTCTAAGTGATCGAAAGAGCAAAAAAGCCCCTTCCGGGGCAGAGAAAGGAGGGTGCGCAATGGAGCACTGTGAAGAATATCTGGAGCTGATCAGCGCCGCGATAGACGGCCAGATCTCCCCCCAGGCCCGGCAGACCCTGAACCAGCATTTGGCCCAGTGTCCCGGCTGCCGCGCCCTCTATGCCGCCATGGCGGAGGACCGCGCCGCCCTGAGCGCCGTGGGGGAGAGCGAGCCGCCGGAGGGCTTTGCCCGGGCCGTGATGGAGCGGGTGAAGGCGGAGCCCCGGACCAAGGTGATCCCCCTGTTCCGCCGCCCACGGGTGAAGAAGCTGCTGACTACCGCCGCCTGCGCCCTGCTGTGCGTGGGCGTGGTGCGGTTTGCCGTCGGCTCCATCGGCATGGGCAGCGCCGCCCCCACATCGGGGAACAGCACCGGCGCGGCGGCCCCCGCCTCGTCTTGCGACCCGTCCTCCGACGCCGCCGCCCATAAGCAGGAGGGCGCGGACTACGGGGACAACAGCACCGCCCTCTATGCCGCCTCCGCCCACGGCAGCGGCGAGCAGACCGACGGGGAAAAGGCCGTCAGAAGTGCCGGCGGCACGAAAATGGACCCGGGGAAGCAGGCATCCGCTCCAGACGGAAGGACGGACGAGACAGGTTTGCCCAACGGAGGGATCGATCCCGCCGGCGGCGATACCCCCTCCTTTGCCGGGACCTCCGCCGCCGTGGAGCTGCCCCTGATCAACGCCGCCCGGTACCGGGTGGCCTGGGGCGAGGGACTGGAAGCCGGGGCGTATCTCCTGCGCAGCCGGGCGGAGCTGGACGACCTGCTGGCCCAGCTGGACACCGGCGGCCTGGCCGACCGGTTCAGCCAGTATGACCAGACGTGGTTCGACGGGGACCGTCAGCTGGTGGCCGTTGTGGTCACCGAGAGCAGCGGCTCCGTGTACCACCAGATCACCGGCCTGACCCTGAGAGGGGAGCAGGTGGAGATCACCGTGCTCCGCCGGCTGCCCGAGGAGGGCACCTGCGATATGGCCGCCTGGCTGCTGACGGCGGAGACCACCGGGGCGGAGGGCACCGGGGTGTCCGTAAGCTTTGAGAATACCGGCGCATGACCCGCGCCCCTTCCGGCCCGCCGCCGGAGGGGGCGCTTTGCTTTTCGGGGGAGGGGACGTCTTCCCCCTCTGCGGATATTTTTCCGGTTTCGGCACAAAAAAAGAGTTGTCACAGAGTGGATTTTCGTGTATAATGTCCATCAGCATGTACAGGCCCCGAAGCTGGGATTTTCTGAGGCCGTGAACATAGTCCAAAATTAAGGAGTGGAAACAAGATCATGAGCTATTCCGTACAAAACATCCGCAACGTCTGTCTGCTGGGTCACAGCGGAAACGGCAAGACCGCCCTGGCAGAGAGCATGCTGTTCCTCACCGGCGCCATCGACCGTATGGGCCGCGCCGTAGACGGCAACACTGTCTGCGACTACGACCCTGAGGAGACCAAGCGTCAGATCTCCATCACCACCGCGGTGGCTCCCGTGGAATATAAGGGCTGCAAGATCAATATCCTGGACACTCCGGGCGGCTTCGATTTCGCCGGCGAGACTGTGGCCGCCCTGCGGGCCGCCGATGCCGCCATCATCGTCTGCTCCGCCAAGGACGGCCTGTCCGTGGGTCTGGAGAAGGCATGGAAGTACTGTGAAGAGCGGAATATGCCCCGCTTCATCTATATCTCCAAGGTGGACGAGGACAACTCCGATTACAACGCCACCTTTGAAAAGCTGCGCGAGAAGTTCGGCAACAAGGTGGCCCCCGTCGTCATCCCCATCTGGGACGACAGCCATAAGGTCACCGGCATCATCGATGTGCTGAACAAGCGGGCCTATGAGATGCAGAAGGGCAAGCGGGTGGAGATCGAGATCCCCGCCGGCAAGGAGGACGTGGTCACCGAGTTCAACGACGCCCTGAAGGAGTCCGTGGCCGAGACCAGCGAGGAGTTCATGGAGAAGTTCTTCGGCGGCGAGGACTTTACTTACCCCGAGATGATCCAGGGCCTGCGCCAGGGCGTGCGGGAGCTGTCCCTGTTCCCCGTGCTGTGCGGCTCCGCCACCGGCAATCTGGGCACCCTGATGCTGCTGGATCAGATCGTAGAGCTGCTGCCCAACCCCATGGAGGGCAACTACCACAAGGCCACCACCCAGGACGGCGAGAGCGAGCCTTTCGTGGTCTCCCCCGGCGGCGTGCCCACCGCCTTCGTGTTCAAGACCGTTTCCGACCAGTACGGCAAGTACTCCTTCGTCAAGGTGCTGTCCGGCGAGATCACCTCCGACCTGTCTCTGGTGGACTCCCGCACCGGCGCCACCGAGAAGCTGGGCCGCCTGTACAACATGCGGGGCAAGAAAGCGGAAGAGGTCAAGGTGCTGGGCTGCGGCGACATCGGCGCCATCGGCAAGATGGACCGGGTCAAGACCGGCGACACCCTGTGCGACCCCCGCAAGGTGGTCTCCCTGAAGGAGCTGCCCTTCGCCGAGCCCTGCTACTCCGTGGCCATCGCCCCCAAGACCCGGGGCCAGGAGGACAAGGTGGCCCAGGGCCTGAACCGCCTGAACGAGGAGGATCCCTCTTTCTACACCGTGAACAATGCCGAGACCCATCAGATGGTCATCTACGCCGCCGGCGACATCCAGGTGGACGTG
Organism: uncultured Oscillospiraceae bacterium; assembly: GCA_934659475.1. Lineage (GTDB taxonomy): Bacteria > Bacillota > Clostridia > Oscillospirales > Oscillospiraceae > Lawsonibacter. The sequence continues at coordinate 20,449 of CAKUHX010000003.1, read as the reverse complement.
CTGGTGTCCAAGCTGAAGAGCCGCTTCAATGTGGACGCCGAGCTGAAGGAGGCCCGGGTGCCCTACCGCGAGAAGATCCGCAAGACCGTGTCCAAGCAGGGCCGCCACAAGAAGCAGACCGGTGGCAGCGGCCAGTTCGGCGATGTGTGGATCCGCTTCGAGCCCAACCCCGAGCAGGAGGAGGTCGTCTTTGCCGAGGAAGTGTTCGGCGGCTCCGTGCCCCGCAACTTCTTCCCCGCCGTTGAGAAGGGCATCAAGGAGGCCGTGGTCCACGGCCCGCTGGCTGGCTACCCCGTGGTGAACCTGAAGGCCGTGCTGTACGACGGAAGCTACCACCCTGTGGACTCCTCCGAGATCGCCTTCAAGACCGCCGCCCAGTTGGCCTATAAGGCCGCCATGCCCGAGGCCAACCCCGTCCTGCTGGAGCCCGTGGGCGAGCTGAAGGTCACCGTGCCCGACAGCTACATGGGCGACGTGATCGGCGACCTGAACAAGCGCCGCGGCCGCGTCATGGGCATGACCCCCACCGAGGGCGGCGAGCAGATCATCGAGGCCGAGGTCCCCATGGCCGAGATGATGAGCTACGCCATCGACCTGCGGGCTATGACCCAGTCCCGCGGCAGCTACACCTTCCACTTCGTGCGCTACGAGGATTGCCCCCCCGCAGCCCAGGAGAAGGCCATCGCCGCCGCCAAGGCTCTGTCCGAGGAATAATAAGAGAAACACAAGATCCGCCCCCTGTTGGGGGCGGATCTTTTATGAAGGGGCAGTCCGAGTGCGGGCGCGGCTGGCATTGCCTTTACTGCCGCTGTGCGCTAATATAAAATGGGATCGAGGAAGCTTATGGATCGGGACTGAAAAGTAAAATGCTCATTGAAATAGCGCGAAGGAGGGTGGGTCATGAAGAAAAACGCTGTTTTTACAGGGATCGTCATGATACTTTTGATAGGCTGTGCAGTTTTGATCCACAACGCAAATAGAAAGGACCCATCACAAGTGGTCCTGACGGAACATGAGGGGATCCGGTTAGAAGTAAAGGCGATCGATCATGAGAAAAAGTGCTTGAAGATCCTTTTTTCCGATCAAACCAATGAGACGATCTGGTATTATCCATACGAATGGGCGATGGAGAGAAAAGCAAAAGATGCATGGTATACCATGGAAAAACAGAATGAGGATCAGAGAATGGAGGGGCCGGCGATCGAGGCCCAGCCGCTTGAAATAGGTGAAACAAAAGAAATGGCTTTCAATTGGGGAGAGGTCTACGGCGAGATCCCTCCGGGAACATATCGGGTATACTTCTGGATCTTGGAAGAAGGGGATCATAAGTCTTATATCGGAGCGGAGTTTACATTAGACAGGATGTAACAGAAGAGGGCTTGAACACGAGACAAGGGGCGCACACACGGGAAGCCCCTCATATGCGCCCTGACTTGAAATAAAACGGCCCGGATACATAGCATCCGGGCCGTTTTGTATTCCTGTATTTCTGTGTCCGGGGACGCCCTACAGCAGCTCCGCCAGCTCCAGCACCAGCCGCTGGGTCTTTTCCCAGCCCAGACAGGGGTCGGTGATGCTCTTGCCGTAGGTGCACTCGGTGATCTTCTGGCTGCCGTCCTCGATGTAGCTTTCGATCATCAGGCCCTTCACCAGCCGGTCGATGTCGCCGGAGTGGCGCTTGGAGTGCAGCACCTCCTTGGCGATGCGGATCTGCTCCAGATACCGCTTGCCGGAGTTGGCGTGGTTGCAGTCCACGATACAGGCGGGATTTTTGATCTGCCGCTGGGCGTACAGTTCGTGCAGTTGGATCAGGTCCTCGTAGTGGTAGTTGGGGCGGCTGTCCCCCTTCTCGTTCACATAGCCCCGCATGATGGCGTGGGTGTAGGGGTTGCCGTAGGTCTCCACCTCCCAGCCGCGGTAGAGGAAGGTGTGGTCCCCCATGGCGGCATAGATGGAGTTCAGCATCACGCTCAGGTCGCCGCCGGTGGGGTTCTTCATGCCCACGGGGACGTCGATGCCGCTGGCCACCAGGCGGTGCTGCTGGTCCTCTACCGAGCGGGCGCCCACGGCCACATACCCCAGAATGTCGGACAGGTAGCGGTAGTTTTCGGGGTAGAGCATCTCGTCGGCGCAGGCAAAGCCGGTCTCCTCCACCGCCCGGGTGTGCAGACGGCGGATGGCGATAATGCCCTCCAGCATATCGGGCTTCTTGCTGGGGTCGGGCTGGTGGAGCATCCCCTTGTAGCCCGCGCCGTTGGTGCGGGGCTTATTGGTGTAGATGCGGGGCACGATCAGGATCTTGTCCTTCACCTGCTCCTGCAGGGGGACCAAGCGGTGGATATAGTCCATCACGCTGTCCTCCCGGTCGGCGGAGCAGGGGCCGATGATGAGCATCAGCCGCCGGTCACGGCCGTCGAGGATGGCCTTCATCTCGTCAACGCGGGCCTGCCTGACCGCGGAGACCTGTTCCGACACGGGGAATTCCTTTTTGATGTCCATGGGGATGGGCAGTTTCCGGATGAATTTGGCACCATGCTGCATAATGTATACTCCTTGCTGATCCAAGATGCGATCATTTTAACGCATTCCCACTTATATCACAAGTGCAAATTTGCGATGATCTGACCGCTTTAGCTTCTTTTAGATAAAGTGCCGTGGGGCGGGACACAAAAGCGGCCGAAACAAAATGCGTGCTGCCCGCCTGTCAATTGAAAATATCCGGCGTCTCGGCGAACAAGGCCCGCACCCGGGCCAGCACCGGGGCGTTCTCCGGCTTGATCAGCTCCGGGTCTGCCTCCAGCAGCTCCCGGGCCGCCTGCTGGGCCTGGGCCAGCAGCTCCATGTCCCCGGTGAGGCTGGCCAGCCGCAGCTGGGGCAGGCCGTGCTGCCGACTGCCGAAGAAGTCGCCGGGCCCCCGCTGCTCCAGATCCGCCTGGGCGATCTGAAAGCCGTCGTTGGTGCCCGCCAGAGTCTTCAGGCGCTTCATGGCCTCCTCCTGTCGGCTCTTGGTCATGAGCACGCAGTAGGACTGGTGCTTTCCCCGGCCCACCCGGCCCCGCAGCTGGTGCAGCTGGCTCAGACCGAAGCGCTCCGCGTTCTCGATGATGATCAGGGCGGCGTTGGGCACGTCCACCCCCACCTCCACCACGGTGGTGGACACCAGCACCTGGGTGTGGCCGGAGGTGAACTCCTCCATGGCCGCGGCCTTCTCCCGGGGGCGCAGCTTGCCGTGGAGCAGGCCCACGGTCAGGTCGGGGAACACCTTGTCCGCCAGCTGGGCGGCGTAGGTCTTGACCGCCTTCAGGTCCATGGGGGGCTCCCCGGTGTCCGGGCCGGGCTCCCCCTCCTCCACGGCGGGACAGATGATATACACCTGCCGCCCCTCCTGCACCAGGCGGCGGACAAAGGCGTACATCCGCTGGCGCTTGTCCTCGTGGATCACATAGGTCTCCACCGGGGCGCGCCCGGGGGGCAGCTGGTCGATCACGGACACGTCCAGGTCGCCGTACACCATCAGGGCCAGCGTCCGGGGGATGGGGGTGGCGGACATGACCAGCACATGGGGGGGCGTGTCCTGGCCGGATTTGGCCGCCAGGGCGGCCCGCTGGGCCACCCCGAAGCGGTGCTGCTCGTCGGCGACGATCAGGGCCAGGCTGTGGTACCGGGTGTCCGCGGCGATCAGGGCCTGGGTGCCCACCACGATCTGGGCGGAGCCGTCCGCCGCCGCCCTGCGCACCCGCTTTTTCTCCGCCGGGGAGAGAGAGCCGGTGAGCAGCTCCACCCGCACCCCAGCCGGGGCCAGCAGGGCGGACAGGGAGCGGGCGTGCTGCTCCGCCAGTACTTCCGTGGGGGCCATAAGGGCGGTCTGGTATCCCGCTCTGGCGCACAGAAAGGCGGCAAAGGCGGCCACGGCGGTCTTGCCGCTGCCCACGTCCCCCTGCACCAGGCGGTTCATGGGCCGGCCGGAGGCCAGGTCGCCGGCGATCTCCTCCATCACCCGGCGCTGGGCCGCTGTGGGGGCGAAGGGCAGCAGGGAGAGGAACGCCCCTCCGTCTGTCCCCGGGACCGCCGCGCCGGGCGCGCCGCCTGAGCGGCGTTGTTTCAAGAAGGTAAGGCCCACAGCCAGGTAGAACAGCTCCTCGAAGGTCAGCCGCCGCCGGGCCAGTTCCAGTTCCTCAAAGCTGGGGGGGCGGTGGATGGTCCTGACGGCGAACTCCGCGGCGGACAGGCCGTATTCCCGGCGGATGGCCGGGGGCAGGCTGTCGGACAGCCCCTCCGCCAGGGGCAGGGCCGCGGCCACCCACCCCGCCATGCGGTAGTTGGACACCCCCGCCGTCAGGGGGTAGACCGGCATGATCCGTCCGGTCACGTCCTGCCGCCCCGCGGGCTCGAACACCGGATTGACCATGGAGCGGCGGCCGTTCTGCACCTCCAAAACGCCGTAAAAGACGTACTCCTCCCCCATTTTCAGGGCCTTTTCCACATAGCACTGATTGAAGAAGGTGAGGAAGAGGGCGGCGGAGCCGTCCACGGCTCTTGCCTTCACCAGCTCCAGCCCCTTCCGGATGCGGGACAGGCGGGGGCGCTCCGCGATCATCCCCTGAACGCACACCTTCTGCCCCGCCGGAGCGGCGGAGATGGCGTATACCTGCCGCCGGTCCTCGTAGCCGCGGGGATAGAAGGTCAGCAGGTCGCCGGCGGTGCGCAGGCCCAGCTTTTCCAGCTGGGCGGCCCGGGCGGGGCCCACCCCGGGCAAGGCGGTGAGAGGGAGATCGAGGGTGAGCGCCATAGGGCGGCCTCCTTTCAGGGATAGGTGCTACGATTCTATCACAGATCTTACGGGGAGTAAAGTCGCCCCCGTCTTGTCAGGGACGGCTGGAACGGGTATAATAAGAAGAACGAAAAATGACCGCGAGGTGTCTTTATGCAAGAAGTGATCCTGAATCTGCTGCCCCTGAAGGGGGAGGAGCGCGCCGCCTTCGAGGCCGCCGCGCCGGAGGCCGTCCACATCTATTCCAGAAGGAGCACCGTCACCCCGGAGCAGCTGGCCCGGGCCACGGTGCTGCTGGGCTGGCCCCGGGCCCGGGATATGCAGTACGCCAAGAGCCTGAAGTGGTTCCAGTGCATGTTCGCCGGGGTGGACGAGTATCTGCCCCAGGGGGTCACGCCGGAGGGGGCGGTCATCACCACCTCCAGCGGCTCCAACGCCCTGTCCGTGGCGGAGAATATGCTGTCCACCCTGCTGGCCCTGTACCGCAAGCTGCCCCTCTATCGGGATGACCAACGCGCCCACCTGTGGCACGACGAGGGGGCGGCCAAGACCATCACCGGGGCCGTCATTCTGGTGGTGGGGGCCGGACATCTGGGCACAGAGTTTGCCTGGCGCTGCAAGGCCTTGGGAGCCGCCAGGGTCATGGGGGTCAAGCGCACCATCGGCAGGCCCCTGCCCGGCTTTGACCAGCTGCACACTATGGAGGAGCTGGACGACCTTCTGCCTCAGGCGGACGTGGTAGCGCTTACACTTCCCCACAGTCCGGAAACTGTGCATCTCATGAACGCCGAACGCATCGCAAGGATGAAGGACGACGCGGTGCTGATCAGCACCGGCCGGGGCACCGTGCTGGATCAGGACGCCCTGGCCGAAGCCATGAAAAACGGCAAGCTGTGGGGGGCCGCCTTGGACGTGACTGAGCCGGAGCCCCTTCCCGCCGACTCCCCCCTGTGGGACATCCCCAATTTGCTGCTCACCCCCCATGTGGCCGGGGGGATGCGGCTGGAGATCACCCGGAAGAACTGCATCGACATGGCCCTGGCCAACCTGAAGCGCTATCTGGCGGGCCAGCCCCTGGAAAATCAGGTGAAGCGGTGAGAGTTTGCACCATCGCCAGCGGCTCCAGCGGCAACTGCGTCTTTGTCTCCGCCGGGGGCACCCATGTGCTGATCGACGCGGGCATCTCCTGCCGCCGGATCGCCGCCGCCCTGAAGGAGCTGGGCGTGGGCCTGGGGGACCTGTCCGGGGTGTTCATCACCCACGAGCACGCCGACCATGTGGCCGGGCTGGCCACCATGACGAAAAACCACCCCGTCCCCCTGTACGCCACCGGCCCCACCCTGGACGCTGTGCGGCGGAGGCTGCCCCGGATCATGGGGGAGCTGATCCCCGTGACGGCCGGGGAGCGGACGGACGTGGGGGCCATGGCAGTCACCCCCTTCGCCACCAGCCACGACGCCGCGGCCAGCGTGGGCTATGCCATCGCCGCCGGAGGGCGGAAGATGGCTCTGGCCACCGACCTGGGCTTCGTGTCGGAGGAGGTATGCCGGGGCGTGGCCGGGGCCGACCTGCTGATCTGCGAGACCAATCACGACGTGGACTGGCTGCGCTCCGGGCCCTATCCCTACTACTTGCAGCAGCGCATTTTAAGCGACCACGGCCACCTGTCCAACGAGGCGGGGGCGGAGCTGGCCGCCTGGGCCGCCGGTCAGGGGACAAGGACCCTGATCCTGGCCCACCTGTCCCGGGAGAACAACACCCCCGCCCGGGCCCGGCAGGCGGTGGAGCTCAAACTGCGGGCCTACGGGCTGGAGCCGGGGCGGGACGTGACAGTGGCCGTGGCCGGGCCGGACGAGCCGGGGCCGGTGTTCCAGCTGGAGGAGAAGGGGGCGGCAGCGTGGTAAGCGTCTATCTCATCTGCGTGGGCAAGCTGAAGGAGAAGTTCTATCTGGACGCCTGCCAGGAGTATCTGAAGCGGCTGAAGGGCTACTGCAAGCTGACCCTGGTGGAGATCCCGGAGGCCAAGCTGCCCCAGTCCCCCTCTCTGGGGGAGATCGCCGCCGCCCTGGATAAGGAGGGGGACGCCATCCGGGCCAAGCTGCCCCCGGGGGGCACTCTGGTGGCCCTGTGCGTGGAGGGGCAGGAGAAGTCCAGCCCGGAGCTGGCGGACTTTGTCCAGTCCTTTCAGAACAGCGGGGGCAGGCATCTGGTGTTCCTCATCGGCGGCAGCTACGGCCTGCACCCCTCCATCAAGGCGGAGGCGCGGCTGCGCCTGTCCATGTCCCCCATGACCTTCCCCCACCATCTGGCCCGGGTGATGGTATTGGAGCAGATCTACCGGGCCTTTAAGATCAACGAGGGATCCAGCTACCACAAATGAGAGCCTCCGATCTGATCTTGTACGCCCCGGCAGAAAAGACCCGGCGGGGCCCACAGAATGAAATTGGATGACCGCAAAAAAGAAGGAGTTTTTACCTATGACGAAGCAGGAAAAAGCCCGGGCTCTGCGCGCCCGGACAGATGTACATTACAACTGTGCCCAGTCTGTGCTGGCCACCTTTGCCCCGGAGATCGGCCTGACCGAGGAGGAGGCCTTCCGTCTGGGCGGCCCCTTTGGCGCCGGGATGCACCGGGGCAGCGTGTGCGGCGCCCTGACCGGGGCGCTGATGGCCCTGGGCCTGGCGGGGGTGCCCCAGCCCACGGCCTCTGCCCTGATGGCGGAGTTCGTGAAAAAGCATGGCTCTATGGAGTGCGCCCAGCTGCTGGCCAAGGCGAAGGAAGAGGGCGTCCCCAAGGCCGAACACTGCACCGGTCTGGTGCTGGAGGCGGTGGACTTTCTGGAGGGAGTTCTGAAGAACGGTGGAACTCGATGATCTGACCCTGCCTCTGCTGCTGTGGTACAGGGAGAACGCCCGGGACCTGCCCTGGCGGAAAAAGCCCACGGCCTACCGCGTCTGGGTGTCGGAGATCATGCTGCAGCAGACCCGGGTGGCGGCGGTGCTGGACTACTACCGCCGCTTCCTGGAGGAGCTGCCCGATGTGCAGGCCCTGGCGGAGGTGCCCGAGGAGCGGCTGATGAAGCTGTGGCAGGGGCTGGGCTACTACAGCCGGGCCAGGAATCTGCAAAGGGCCGCCCGGACGATCGTGTCCGGCTTCGGTGGCCGCTTTCCGGAGCGCTATGAGGACATCCGCGCCCTGCCCGGCGTGGGGGACTACACGGCGGGGGCGGTGGGCTCCATCGCCTTCGGCCTGCCCACCCCGGCGGTGGACGGCAACGTGCTGCGGGTCATCGCCCGCATCACCGGGGACGGGGGGGACATCTCCACCCCGGCCATGAAGAAGCGGGTGACCGAGGCCCTGGCCCGGGTGATCCCCGTGGACGCCCCCGGGGACTACAATCAGGCCCTGATGGAGCTGGGAGCCACGGTGTGCCTGCCCAACGGCGCGCCCCTGTGCGAAAAGTGCCCCGCCGCCCGTCTCTGCACAGCTTTTCAGCAGGGCCGCACGGGGGAACTGCCCGTCAAGGCCCCGAAAAAGCCCCGGCGGGAGGAGGACCGCACCGTCTATCTGCTGTTTTACGACGGCTGCGTGGCCCTGCGCCGCCGTCCGGGCAAGGGCCTGCTGGCGGGCCTGTGGGAGTATCCCAACGGGCCGGCGGGCGGGGACGACCTGTCCCGCTGGGGCCTGCACCCGGTGAAAACGGAGCGGGCGGGCACTGCCCGGCATATCTTCACACATATCCAGTGGAACATGACCGCCATCGCGGCGGAGCTGGACGGCCCTGCCCTGCCTGAGGGCTGGGTGTGGGCCGACCGGGGGGAGCTGGAGCGGGAATACGCCCTGCCCAGCGCCTTTCAGGGATTTTACGGAGCCGTGATGGAGCGGCTGGGGAGGTTTTGAGCCGTGATCTGCGACCTGTGCCCCCGCCGCTGCGGGGCCCTGCGGACAGAGACGGAGGGCCGGGGCTATTGCCGCATGCCGGAGCTGCCCGTTCTGGCCCGGGCTGCCCTGCACCAGTGGGAGGAGCCGCCCATCTCCGGCACCCGGGGGTCGGGCACCGTTTTTTTCTCCGGCTGCTCCCTGGGCTGCGTGTTCTGCCAGAACGAGGAGATCAGCCACCGGGACGTGGGCAGGCCGGTCACCGTGGAGCGCCTGCGGCAGATCTGCGTGGAACTGATCGCTCAGGGGGCCCACAACATCAACTTCGTCACCCCCACCCACTACTCCCATATCGTGGCCCGGGTGCTGGAGCGGCCCCTGCCCGTGCCCGTGGTGTTCAACAGCGGGGGGTATGACAGCGTCTCTGCTTTACAGAGCCTGGCGGGCAAGGTGGACATCTATCTGCCCGACCTGAAGTATATGGACAGCGCTCCGGCGGGGCGGTACTCCGCCGCCCCGGACTACCCGGAGGTGGCCGCCGCCGCCATCCGGGAGATGGTGGGGCAGACCGGCCCCTGCGTCTTTGACGAAAACGGCCTGCTGAAAAGGGGGGTCATCATCCGCCACCTGGTGCTGCCGGGGCAGGCGGAGGGGGCCAAGCGGGTGATGGACTGGGTGGCCCGGGAGTTCCCGAAGGGGACGGTGCTGTTCTCCCTCATGAGCCAGTACACCCCCTACGGCCGGGCGGACCAGTTCCCGGAGATCGACCGCAGGCTGCGCCGGGGGGAGATCCGGGCGGTGCAGGACTATATGGACGCTCTGGGACTGGACGGCTTCACCCAGGAGCGTACCAGCGCCAAGCGGGAGTACACCCCGCCCTTCGATTTGAGCGGGATCTGAAAAGCTCTCCCGCAGCCGGTTCCGCCGCCCGCAGCACCCGCAGGGGGCACGCCGCATCCGAAAGACGGCTGCGCCGGCAGCGGAATAAAACCTGGATCCGTCATCTCCGCCGACAGGTGCGGCGGAAATGACACTTCCCGCGCAGACCAGCCCGACTTTTTCACCTTCACAAGCGATCGAGGCCGGGACTGCGCGCAGTCTGACCCGAAAAAGTGGCCTTCACGATTTTTCGGCCATCCCGCCACGGGCCGGCCCCTTATGGGCCGGCCCGTGGTCTTTTGATGCTCAGATCCCGTTCAGCTGGTCATACAGGGGCTCCAGCGCCGGGAATAGGCGGCAGTATACGCCGTACATTTTGTCATAGACCGCCCTGTTGTCCGGGTCCGGGGCAAAGACCTGTTCTTCGTTCTCCTGCGCCAGGTCGGAGAAGTCCGCCTTCAAACCCAGCCCGATCAGGGCGCAGCGGCAGGTCCCCACGGTGCCCACATACCGGGGGTTTGGGGGGACATGGACGGGGAGCTGCAGCACGTCGGCCAGCATCTGCATCCAGACGCCGCTGCACGCGCCGCCCCCCACCACCCGCAGCCGCCGGGGCCCGCGGCCGTGGAGGGCCGTATAGCGCTCCAGAGAGCGGCGGTGGGAGTAGCAGATGCTCTCCAGCATGGCCCGGAGAAAATGCCGCCGGTCGTGCTGCCCGGTCACGTTGAAAAACAGTCCCCGGGCGTTGGTGGACAGGGGCGCCGGCTCGCCGTTGAGCCAGTGGGTGACGATCAGTCCGCCGCATCCCGGCTCCACCGACTCCATCTCCCCCTCCAGGAAGGGGTAGATGTCCTCCCCCAGCCTCTGCCTCTCGGCGCGGTAGAAGCGGTGGATGGCCCACTCATAGGCGCGGCCGCCGGTGGTCAGGGCGAAGAGGGCACCCTGGGCCTGCCCGCTGGCGGTGAACCAGCCGGCACTGTAGCCGCCGATCCGGCGGGGCAGAAATTCGCCGAACCAGGAGGAGGTGCCGATGTAGATGTGGGCGGTCCCCGGCTGGGCGCAGCCGGCGCCGAAGTAGACGGCGGGCAGATCGCCGAAGCCGCCGAACATGGGGGTGCCCGGGGCCAGACCCAACTCCTGGGCCCCCGTCCGGGTCAGGGGGCCCACAAGGTCGGTGCACCGGATGCAGGGGGGGAATTTGTCCCGGTCCTCCGCCAGCCCCGTCTTTTCCAGCACCCGGTCGTAGAGGGCCTGAAGCTCCGGGTCGGGGGAGTGGATAAAGTCGTCGGAGCACTCGGTGCAGAGCCGCCCCGTGGCCCGGTACCGGAAGTAGGCGTTGATGCCCGCGATATACCTCGCCCGCCGCCAGATGTGGGGCTCGTTTTCCTTCAGCCAGAGCAGTCTGGACCAATAGCCCTGGGCGTTTTCCAGGGGGGCGCCCAGAAGCTGCTCCAGCCGCTTTGCCTGAACGGCGGCGCGGCCATCCATCCAGATGATCCCACGGCGCAGGGGGCGGCAGTCCCCGTCCAGAGGGATAACGTGCTTCCAGGGGGCGCTGATGACCAGCCCGGCCACCTCTCCCGGCCGGACGGCGGTCTGGGAGAGACACCGGCGCACGGCGGTGCACACCGCCTGCCACAGACCGTCGGCATCCTGCTCCGCCCAGGCGGCCCTCTCCTGGATCAGGGTGCAGTCCGCGCTGGCGCCGCGCATTTCGTTGGTGGCGATGTCCACAAGGATGGCCTTCACCGCCGTTGTCCCCACGTCGATCGCAAGAATATAGCCCATGTGTTCGCTCCTCTCGGCTCCCCGCCCGGAGGTGCGGGGAGCAAACCTTATAGTAACCTCTGCATATCCTCCGGCAGATGGACTGTAAAGGATAATACCTGTCCGGTGATAGGCTGCCGCAGGGTCAGCCGGGCGGAGTGGAGGGCGGGGCGGGGGATCAGCGCCCGATCCTCGGTGCCGTAGAGGAAGTCCCCCGTCAGGGGGTGGCCGATATGGGCCATGTGCACCCGGATCTGGTGGGTGCGGCCAGTGTCCAGCTCCAGCTGCACCAGGGCCCGGCCGCCGCGGACGGACAGCACCCGGTAGCGGGTGCGGGCGGGCTTGCCATCGGGGCGCACCTGCTGCTCCATCAGGGAGCCGGGCTTTGGCCCCATGGGGACGTCTATGACCCCCTCGGCCGGCTGGGGCACCCCTTCGCAGACGGCCAGATAGGTGCGGCGGAAGTCCGCCGTGTGGAGCTGGTTTTTCAGCACCTCCTGGGCGTGAGGGTGCTTAGCCGCCGCCAGCAGGCCGGTGGTGCCCCGGTCCAGGCGGTGGACCGGGTGGAGATCCGACGGATCCCCCTTGGAATCGTAATAATACAGCAAAAAATTACCCAGCGTATCGGAAAAATGCCCCGGCCCCGGGTGGACGGACACCCCGGCGGCCTTGTTCAGCACGATCATGTCCTCGTCCTCATAGACGATGTCCAGCGGGCCGGGGGCGGAGACGATGCCGCTGCGCCGCTCTGGGTCGGACAGGCGGACGGACAGCACCTGCCCCGCCCGGGGACAGTACCGGGTAGTCACCCGCTGGCCATCGGCCAGAATGCCGTCCTCCAGCCATTTGCTCCGCCGGATCACCGTGCCGGACAGGCCCATGTGCCGCCGCAGCAGGGTGTCTGTCTGGATGCCGGCCAGCTCCGGCGTAACGGCCAGCTCCAGCCGCCGCGGCTCCCATGCCATACTGCCGCCCCCTCTCTTTTGGAAAAGTATAGCACAGAGGGCGGGACGGACTCAAGGACTTCCTTTTTTTGCAGATCTGTGTATAATATAAAAGCACGAATTTTACCTGCCGTCCCTTCTGGGAAGGCAGCGGGCAACAGGAGGGCGCCTATGTTCGGACACAGACAGGATCCCATCCCCCCGGCAACTCTAAAGGACAAGCTGGGCATCTATATCCATATCCCATTCTGCCGCAGCAAGTGCGACTACTGCGACTTTTACTCCCTGGCCGGGCGGGAGGAGCGGATGGACGACTATGAAAAGGCCCTGCTGGCCCATCTGAGGGAGACCGCCCCCCTGGCCCGGGGCATCCCCGTGGACACGGTGTACTTCGGCGGGGGCACCCCCAGCTATTTCGGCGAAAAACGCATGAAAGACCTGCTGCGTGAGGTGAAAAGACTTTACAATGTGGAGAAGGGCGCCGAGATCACCATGGAGGCCAACCCCGACAGCGTAGACGCCAAAATGCTTACCCACCTCCGCCGGGCGGGGATCGGCCGCCTGTCCCTGGGGTACCAGTCCGCCTGTCCGGCGGAGCTGGCCGCCGTCCACCGCATCCACACCGTGGAGCAGGGGGACGCCGCCGTGGCCGCCGCCCGGAAGGCGGGCATCCGCGACCTGTCCCTGGATCTGATCTACGGTCTGCCAGGGCAGACTATGAACAGCTGGCGGCAGTCGGTGGAGCACGTTCTGGCCCTGGAGCCGGAGCACCTGTCCTGCTACGGACTGAAGGTGGAGGAGGGTACCCCTCTGGCCCGGCGGGTGGCCATGGGGGAGGTGCTGCCCGATGACGACGCCCAGGCCGACCTGTACCTGTGGACGGTAGAGCGGCTGGCCCAGGCGGGGTACGAGCAGTATGAGATCTCCAATTTCGCAAAGCCTGGCTTTCAGTCCCGGCACAACCTGCGCTATTGGCTCACCCGGCCCTATATCGGCTTTGGCCCCGGGGCGCATTCCGACTTCGGCGGGCGGCGGTACTCCTTCGTGCGGGACCTGGAGGGGTACATCACCGGCGTGCTGAAAGGGGGCAAGCTGTTGGACAGCGACGACCTGATCCCCCCCAACGAGCGGGGCAGCGAGTATCTGATGCTGCGCCTGCGCACCGCCCGGGGCATCGAGGAGTGGGAGTACCGCCGGCAGTTCTTTCTGGATTTCGAGCCCATCCGCCGGCGGCTGGAGGAGTACGCGGCCCAGGGCTGGGCGGAGCTGACCGGAGAGGGACGCTGGCGGCTGACCCCCAGAGGCTTTCTGGTGTCTAACCAGCTGATCGGCGATCTGTTGGAGCGGCAGGAGCAGGCCAGCCTGAAGGACCTGATCCCCCGGGCCCGGCAGGAGTTCGGCGCCCGGCGGGAGGAGAAGGACGGAGGCCGGGGATAATGCCGCAAAAAATAAACAGAAACGGCAGATAAAAATGTTTGCCAACGGGGCATACTGGTGTTATAATATATGCGGTTTTCTGCGCCCTTTTTCAAATGGGACGCGGGGAGATGAAAGGATCGCCCGCGGCTTCGCTCCGCTGTTCATAGCCTTTATCAGAAGTCCCGGTCCGCCGTGGACCCGCCGCCAGAGGGCGGGGGCGGCCGGGGACGCATAAGGAAGGTGCTCTGTTTGTACAAATATGTGATCCGCGGTGGCAAACCTCTCCGCGGTGAGATCGAGATCAGCGGCGCGAAAAACGCCGCCGTGGCCATCCTGCCCGCTGCCCTGCTGGTGGACGGAACATGCCGCATCGAGAATATCCCCCAGATCAGCGACGTCACCCTGATCCTGCAGATCCTGCAGGAGCTGGGGGCCGATGTGCGCACGGTGAACCGCACTACCATGGACATCGACTGCTCCCGCATCCGCAACCGCCAGGTGCCCTATGAGCTGGCCCGGAAGATCCGCGCCAGCTACTATCTGGTGGGGGCGCTGCTGGGCCGCTTCGGCTGGGCCGAGGTGCCCCTGCCCGGGGGCTGCGACCTGGGCGCCCGGCCCATCGACCAGCATATCAAGGGCTTTGTGGCCATGGGGGCCGAGGTGGACGTACACAGCGGCATGGTGTGCGCCCGGGTGCCCGGCCGCGGCCGGCTGGCCGGGGGGCAGGTGTATCTGGACGTGGTCTCCGTGGGGGCTACCATGAATATCATGCTGGCCGCCGCCCTGGCCCAGGGGATGACGGTGATCGAAAACGCCGCCAAAGAGCCCCATATCGTGGATCTGGCCAACTTCCTCAACTCCATGGGGGCCAACATCATGGGCGCGGGCACTGATGTGATCAAGATCCGGGGGGTGGACCGCCTGGGCGGTGGGAGCTACTCCATCATCCCCGACCAGATCGAGGCGGGCACCTATATGGCCGCCGTGGCCGCCGCCGGGGGGGACGTGCTGATCCGCAACGTGATCCCCAAGCACCTGGACTGCATCACCGCCAAGCTGGTGGAGATGGGGGTGGAGGTGGACGAGCTGGACGACGCCGTCCGGGTCCGCCGCAGCGGGCCCATCGGCCGCACCAACATCAAGACCATGCCCTATCCCGGCTTCCCCACGGATATGCAGCCCCAGATCGCCGCCGTCCTGTGTCAGGCACAGGGCACCAGCGTGATCACCGAGGGCGTGTGGGACAGCCGCTACCGCTATGTGGATGAGCTGCGCCGCATGGGCGCCCACATCCAGGTGGACGGTAAGGTGGCGGTGATCGAGGGGGTGGAGACCCTGACCGGCGCCCCCATCCACGCCTGCGACCTGCGGGCCGGGGCCGCCATGGTCATTGCCGGGCTGGCCGCCCGGGGGATCACCGAGGTGGACGGCGTAAGTTATATCGAGCGGGGCTATGAGGACCTGGTGGGCAAGCTGTCCGGCGTGGGCGCCGACATCAGCACCGTGGTCGTCCCCGACGAAAAGCCCCAGCCTCAGGTGGGATAAAGCGTAAAACTCAGCCCCGCTCCGGCCAAGCCGGGAGCGGGGCTTTGCGATCACCGCGGCGCCCAGGCCTGGGCACCGCGGGCACGGAGGGGTCGGAATGAACGAGAAACTGCGGGCGGTGCTGGAATATGTGAAGGAGGGGCTTCAGGCCCCGGCGGATCTGCTGCCGGACACGCCGCCCCGGAGAGAGAACGACGGAGTGGCCGAGATGAGCGTGACCACGGCGCCGGAGGTGCTGGACGGCTTTCGCGGGGATGTGGGCCGCTTTCGGGGGCAGACCGGCGGAGTGCTTTTGTGTACAGGACAGCCGGGATACATAGACGGGGCGCTGTTTGACGACAGCACCCGGGGCGCTCCTGGCCCCCTGAATTGGGGCAGCCCGTCTATGACGGCCCTGATGGAGACGCCCGCCGTGGCGGGGCTGTACCGCTCCTGCCCGGCAGAGCGCTTTTACCCCATCTATGAGGACCTGTGCGCAGCGCTGGCATGTATGGCGGAGAAAGGGCTGGACAGCTTTTGGCTGATCCTGGTGCTGCCCGATCTGCGGGGGCAGTACACCATGGATGTGTACGCTCTGGAGCGGGGGGCGGCGCAGCTCAGCACCCGGCTGTGCTATGAGCTGAAGGCGGGACGGACGGGGTATGAGCTGGTGCCCTTCACGGCCCGAAAGAAGAACTACGCCCTGTCCGTTCTGGAGAATTACCGCCGCGCTGTACAGGGGTGGAACGAGCAGAAAAACAGCCGATGAGGGGATCGGCGGTGTGGTAAGACAAGATAAAAGGCCCCCGGCCGCTTGGCGGCCGGGGGCCTTTCTCTGTATAGGGATAGAATATAGGAACGTGGGGGCGGGGATCACAGCTGCCCCACGGCCTGCTTTACGATCCGGGCGGAGCGGCGGGCGGTCTCCTCCTCAAAGCGGTCGGAGGAGTCGGGGGCCGTGTCGTCGGCCAGATCGGAGATCACCCGGAGCACCCCGAAGGGCACGCCGGACAGGACAGCAGCCTGGGCGATGGCGCCCCCCTCCATCTCGGCGGCGGCGGCGGAGAAGACCTGCCGGATAGCGGCCTTCTGTCCGGGGCCGGAGATGAACTGGTCTCCGGTGGCGATCAGGCCGCTGTGGACGTGTTCCCTGCCCAGCACCTCCTCCGCCGCCCGGCGCAGGGCGGACTGCACGGCGGCGTCGGGCCGGAAGACGGTGGGGCTGCTGCTGTCGCCGCCGGTGCACAGGTAGCCCCTGGCGTGGCCGAAGGCGGTCACGTCGAAGTCGTGCTGCACCAACCCGTCGGCCACGACCGCGTCCCCTACGGACAGGCCGGGGCCGATCCCCCCGGCGATGCCGCTGTTCAGCAGGGCGCAGGGCTCGAAGCGGTCGATCAGGATCTGGGCGGTGCGGGCAGCGTTCACCTTGCCCACGCCGCACTTGACCAGCACCGCTTCCCGCCCGGACAGCAGTCCGCTGTAAAAGGTCAGGCCCCACAGGACATGCTGCCGGGGCTGCTCCAGGGCAGCCACCAGCCCGGCCAGCTCGCTGTCCATGGCGGCGATGATGCCCACCGGCTGCTTACTGTTCATAGTTCATCCTCTCCCCGTTCCAGTTTTTCAGGACCTCCCCCATGTCGGCGGCCACGGCGCGGGCGCCGGGCAGGTCGTGCTCCAGATAGTTGCCGCACTCCCAGCGCTTGCTGCCGGGGATCTCTCCCTCAAAGTTCCGGATGAACTGGAAGCTCTCCTGTACCAGAGCCAGGGCCTCCGGACGGCTCACGCTGTCCCGCAGCAGCAGGTAGAACCCGGTGCGGCAGCCCATGGGGCCCACATAGACCACCTGGTCGGTCAGGCGGCTGTTCCGGGCATAGGTGGCAAACAGGTGCTCAAAGGTGTGCAGGGCTCCGTTGGACAGGTAGTCCCCGCCGTTGGGCTTCTTCATGCGGATGTCATAGGTCACCACGTCTCCGTCGATGCGGGAGACGTACATGCCCTTTTCCAGCTTGTCATGGTCAACGGTAAAACTGGCGATCTGCTTCATAGTGATGCTCCTTCTGCCCCCTGTGCTCAGGCGGGCATTTTTTCTGATCATAGGACAGGCCGTCCGGCCTGTCAATGGCGTTTACTTGCCCAGAGTCTCCTGGGCGATGGAGATGAACCGCTCGGCATAATGGGACAGGTAGCGGTCCCGGCGGTAGCCGATGACCAGCCGGCTGACGGCGGAGGCGGCGCTGAGGGGGAACAGGTCCAGGCCCTCCGCCGTGGTCTGGCTGCTTTTCACATGGATCACCCGCAGGAACAGCTCCGGACAGACGGCGATGCCCATCCCCTCCTGGGCCATGGCCAGGGTGGTGGCGGTGTTCTCCGTCTCCAGCGCGATCTTCGGCTTGAAGGAGTGCTTGCTGCAATACTGATCCACGATGCTGCGGGTGCGGTTGCCCCGCTTGAGCAGCACGAAGGGCATGGAGCGGTAGGCGGCGATGTCCGCCCCGTCGGCAAAGGCCCGGCGCACCTGGTCGGCCTTAGCGCCGAAGAGCTGATCGGTATAGGACCGGGGCACCACCATCATCAGGGGGCCCGCGGTCAGGGGGAGGGTCTCCACCCCCTCCAGGGTCACAGGCTCGAAGCAGACGATCAGGTCGATGCGCCCGTGAGACAGCTCGTCCTCCAGCTGGTTTGAGTTGCCCTCGAACAGGGAAAACTCCACCATGGGGAACTCGGCCCGGAACCGGGGCAGGATCTCCGGCAGAAGGGCCAGACCGCAGGTGTGGGAGATGCCCAGGCGCAGCACGCCCATGTAGTGGCGGCTGATGTCTCCCACCTTAGTGAGATACTGGGTGTGCAGATCCAGGATCTGGGTGGCCGTGTCCACCAGAAGCTCCCCCGCATAGGTCAGGGACAGCTTGGGGGAGCGGGTGAACAGCTTCACGTCCAGCTCCCGCTCCATGTTGGAGATGTGGTTGGACAGGGACTGCTGAGAGATGTAGAGCCGCTCCGCCGCCCGGGTGATATTCAGTTCCTCCGCCACCAAAAGGAAATACTTCAGATTCTGAAAGTTCATGGTGTTCCCCCTGTGAATGATAGGTATAGTGTTATGACCGATTGTGCAGGAAATATTATATCACAACATAATAGCTGTGGCAACTCCCTGGAAAAAAATGCTTTTTTATTCCTTCCGTCTATGACATAATAGATGATAACGAAGGAATAACTCCTATAACTTGCAGATCATGGCCCTGGGGAGAGCTGTGACCGGCGATTTTTCAGGGAAAAGGAAAGAAAGGAAGGAAACTTGAATGAAGGCACTGATCATTGACGAGGTATACGAAGGCATCGGCCGTGAACTGGGCAAGTACATGGCGGTAGAGGTCAAGCTGCTGCCTACACAGGAGGAGTTGGCGGAAATGATCGGCGACTACGACGTGCTGATCATGCGGGTGGACCCCGCCATCGACAAGAGGATCCTGGATGCGGCCAAGAACCTGAAGGTCATCGGCGTGTGCTCCGTGGGCCTGAACCATATCGACATGGACACCGCCAAGGAAAAGGGCATCCAGGTATTCAACGCCCCCGGCATGAACGGCAACGCCGTGGCCGAGCTGACTCTAGCCAAGATGCTGGAGCTGTCCCGCCACACTATTCCCGCCGACTACGACGTGACCACCAACAAGCACTGGGACAAGTACCGCTTCGTGGGCCGTGAGCTGCGGGGCAAGACCTTGGGCATCCTGGGCTTCGGCCGCATCGGCCAGCGGGTGGGCGAGCTGGGCCGCGCCTTCCTGATGAACGTGGTGGCCTATGACCCCTTCCTGCCCGCCCACGTGTTCGAGGAGCAGCACGCCCAGAGCCTGAGCATCGCCGAGGTGCTGCGGGTGTCCGATTTCGTGACCATCCATATGCCCCTGACCGACGAGACCCGGCATATGTTCAACGCCGAGTCTCTGGCCAGCATGAAGCCCGACGCCGTGGTGCTGAACATGGCCCGGGGCGGCATCGTGGACGAGAAGGCCATGTACGAGGCCCTGAAGGCCGGCAAGATCGGCGGCTACGCCACTGACGTGATGGAGGACGAACTGGCCGAGGGCGGCCTGACCGAGGACGCCAGCATGGATTCCCCCCTGTTTGAGTGTGACAACTTCATCGTCACCCCCCACCTGGGCGCCCAGACGGTGGACGCCTCCCGGGATGTAGGCAACTACATCATCGACAAGGTGAAGACGGCGCTGAGCCTGAGCTGAGCGTCTCGATTCCGACTAAAAAGAGGTCCCCGCTCTCCGGTCAACGGAGAGCGGGGACTTTTTGTGCTGTATGCAAAGATGCGGACCTATAAGTAAACGCATATACGTCATAATAGCTAAATTTCATAATAGCAAGCACGGGAAAACTATCTGATATGGCTGATGATGGTCAATACGCCGCTGAGGGCGATCACCGCGTACACCACCCGGGTGAGGGCGGCGGCGTCCATCTTCTCCAGCACCTTGATGCCCGCACGCTTGCCCAGCAGCACCCCGGCCACGCCGATGAGGATGGGCAGGATAGAGGCGGCGGAGTACAGTCCCTTGGACATGCGGGTGATGATGTTCACGGTGTTGGTCACGGCGAAGTAGCCCTGCATGTTGCCGGCGTACTCCTCGTTGGTCTGGCTGGTGGCCAGATAGTAGGCGGCGATCATGGGCCCGCCAACGGAGAACAGCCCGCTGCCGATGCCCGCCAGAACGCCGCACAGCACCGCGCAGGGGATGGTGTCGTTGAAGGTCAGCTTTCCCTTCAGTGTGAAGAAATACAGGGCCAGCAGGATCAGGAAAACGCCGAACAGGATGGACAGCAGATCCAGATCCAGCCGGGCGGCGATCTGGATGCAGGCGGTGCTGGCCGCCAGACAGGAGAGCACCGGGACCACCAGCCGCTTGAGGGAGATGCATTTGCGGAAGTGGAAGGTGAGGGAATAGGCCAGCAGACAGCTGATGGCGCTGCACAAAGCGGGGGCGTGGAGCATGTCGTACACCAGAGGCATGAACATCATCATCACCGCCGCGCTGCCGAAGCCGCTGGCTGCCTGGACCGCGCCGCCCAGAAAAGAGGCAAAGGCCACCACAAGGATCGTTGTCATAAAACTCCTCCGTTCCCGATACAGGGTCTCGCTCCGCCGCATCCGGTGGGAAGGGGCGCGCCGTGCCGCCGAGACCCCTTCAGTGTAGCACGGCGCCCCAAAGAAAGCAAGCAGGCGAGACTGTCGAAAAAGTAGTGGAACGCAGAGATA
>CAKUHX010000002.1 GCA_934659475.1 uncultured Oscillospiraceae bacterium | reverse complement strand
GCCCACGCCCATGTGGGCCCGGCCGGCATCCTTCATCACGGCGGACACGTCGGCAAAGTCCAGGTTGATAAAGCCGGTGTTCTTGATCAGGTCCGAAATGGACTGAACGGCCTGCTGAAGCACGTCGTCAGCGATCTCGAAGGCATTGAGCATGGTGATCTTCTGGTCGGTGGCCAGCTTCAGCCGCTCGTTGGGGATGATGACCAGGGAGTCCACCTTGTTGCGCAGCTCAGCGATGCCGGCCTCGGCCTGCTTCATGCGGCGGCCGCCCTCGAACCGGAAGGGCTTGGTGACCACGCCCACAGTGAGGATGCCCAGTTCTTTGGCGATGTCGGCCACGATGGGGGCCGCGCCGGTGCCGGTGCCGCCGCCCATACCGGCAGTGATGAAGACCATGTCGGCATCCTCCAGCGCCTTGGAGATCTGGGTGCGGTTCTCCTCGGCGGACTTGCGGCCCACCTCGGGGTCAGAGCCCGCGCCCTGGCCGTTGGTCAGCTTCTCGCCGATCTGGATCTTATAGGTCGCGCTGGACACGGCCAGCGCCTGCTTATCGGTATTGACGGCGATAAAATCCACGCCCTTGGTGCCGGTGCGTACCATGCGGTTGACCACGTTGTTGCCGCCGCCGCCCACGCCGATCACCTTGATATTTACTACATTATCGGGACCCATATCCAATCCGAAGGCCATTGTCGCTCCTCCTATGTAAAAACTGGACCCGGGCAAAGGCCATGACCGGCGTACCCGGGCCCGCAGCTCAACGCTACATCTTGTGTCATTGTATCGCTCTTTCCCGGGCAGGTCAAGAGAAAAAGCGCCGTTTGACAAAACTTTCCCTTTTTCTCCCCTCCGGGCTCAATCCTCGTCAAAGGCCGCGGCATAGTCCTTCTGAGTCAGGTCCACCGTGCCCGTTTTCCCCTCCGGCTGATCCTCCGCCACCTGGGCCAGCACCCGCAGCTGATAGTCCATATCCTTGGAGTAGGACATCTTCACTGTAAAGCGCCCATCGTACCGCAGCAGCATATAAGAGGCGGAGCTCACGTCGATCTGGCTCACCCGGGCATTCTCCTCCCGCTGCTCCAGAGCCTGCAGCAGGGCCAGCAGGCCGGACAGCTTGCCCTGCTCCTCCCGGGGCACGGCCAGGGCCGTGCCCGCCCGGGGGGCGATGGGCGTCAGTCCGGACACCGGGATGGCTGTGCCGTCCCCGCCGCCGCGCTCCAGCAGCTTGCCGCCCACGCTGATCAGCCAGTCATCCTGAGCCAGCTCCGCCGTCCCGTCCACATAGTCGGGGCGGGCGTCGGGCCTCTCCACCCGGGCCGCCGCGGCCCACTCCTGCACCTGGATGATCACGGCGTTTGGGTAGCTGCGGCGGATGGTCAGCGTTTCGATATAGGGCAGCTTCTGCAGCACGTCCTGTATCATGCGGTTTTTGTTCATGCGGAACAGGTTGTCGCCGGTCTGGATGCCGGCGGCCTGCACGATCTGCTCCTGGGTGTACCTGCTGTTGCCGGATACAGCCACCGTCTCTACCTGAAAGAACACGGTGGCCCCAAAATACAGCGCCGCGCCAAGGGCCAGCAGGCACAGAAGGCGCAGCAGGGCGCCGCCCAGCCCCCTGCCCCTTCTCCGTCTTCTGCTGTTTCTCGATGATGCCATAGCGCTGTCTCCTGTAAAGTTATTGTCCGGCCGCCCTTACGGCTCCAGCCGGATGTCCGCCCCCAGGGCGGACAGGTCCCGCTCCAATCCCGCGTACCCCCGGCGGATATGCCGCAGGTCGTGGATCTGGCTGGTGCCCCGGGCGCTCAGGGCGGCGATCACCAGGGCCGCCCCACCCCGCAGATCGGTGCTGCGGACACTGGCCCCGTGCAGGCCGCCCCGGCCCCGCACCACCGCCACCCGGCCATCCACCCGGATGTCCGCCCCCATGCGTTCCAACTCGTTCACATGGCGGTAGCGGCTCTCAAACATATTCTCCACAAAGATGGTACTGCCGCTCCCCCCGGCCAGAGCGGCCATGAGCAGGGGCTGGCAGTCGGTGGGGAAGGCGGGATAGGGCCCGGTGCGCACAGGGCTGACCCCCTCCAGCAGTCCGTCGGACCGCAGGCAGATGCGCTCCCGGTCGGCGTAGACGATGCACCCGGCCTCCTCCAATATGGACAGCAGGACGGACAGGTGCTCCCCCTGCACGCCGGTGACCTCGATCTCGCCCCCGGCGGCGGCCGCCGCGCATAAGTAAGTGGCCCCGGCGATGCGGTCCCCCATCACGGTATACCGGGCGGGGAACAGAGCCTTCCCGCCCCGGATAACGATGGTGCTCTCCCCCGCTCCGGCGATGTCCGCCCCCATGGCGGCCAGGAACCGGGCCAGATCTACGATCTCCGGCTCACGGGCGGCCCCCACGATGGTGGTCACCCCAGGACAGCCGCAGGCGGCCAGCATGGCGTTCTCCGTGGCTCCCACACTGGGCAGAGCCAGGCACACCTCCCGCCCCCGGGGCCAGCGGCCCCAGGCGAAGTGCAGGCTGCCCCGCTCCTCCCGGATGTCCGCCCCCAGCATCCGCAGGGCGGACAGATGCAGGTCGATCGGCCGGGGGCCCAGATCACAGCCCCCGGGATAGGCCAGTTCCCCCGCCCCCATGCGGGACAGGATAGCCCCCATGAAGATCACCGAGGAGCGCAGCTCCCGGCTCAGCCGCTCGGGGATGGCCGCCGGAACGGGGCTTGCGGCGTTGATGGTCACCGTGTCCCCCTCCCGGGTCACGCTGCACCCCAAAAGGCGCAGAATATCTATGGCGGCGTTTACGTCGGTCAGGTCGGGGCAGTTGTGGATCACGCTGACCCCAGGGGCCAGAAGGGCCGCCGCCAGAATGGGCAGCACGCTGTTCTTGGCCCCCTGAACGGCCACTGCCCCCTCCAGCGGCCGCCCGCCGGTGATTTCATAAAAACTCATGGGATAGCCTCCATTGACTCAGATTTGGGCTATCCTATGTCAAACGTTGAGCCGTTGTGAGCCGCGCGGATGGACCGCAGCGAGAAACGCAAACCAAGACGGGCTGCAGGCCCGGCTGTTTGTGTTTCGAGACGGAGGGAAGCCGCGCGTCGCGAACAGGCGAAACGTGTCCTTCAAACGTTGAGCCGTTGTGAGAGACAGTCTTACTTCACGATCTCCATCAGGGTCTCATAGATCTTCTCCCCCGCGTCGGGCACGGCCATGCTGTTCAGGGCGCGCACCATACCGTCCCGCCGGGGCTTATCCCGCAGCAGGGACTCCGCGGCGGTATACAGGGTGTCCCCCACACAGTCCTTCTCCAGCAGCAGCCGGGCGGCCCCCTGGTCGGCCAGCACCCGCGCGTTCTTCTCCTGATGGTTGGCGGTGACGTTGGGGGAGGGCACAAGGATCGAGGGCTTCGCGATGGCGGTCAGCTCCGAGATCGTAGAGGCCCCCGCCCGGCACAAGACCAGGTCGGCGGCGGCCATGACCAGGGGCATATCATAGATATACTCCCGCACCTCGATGCCGCCGCCCTCCAGCTTCAAGCCCTTGCGGGCGATCTCCTCGGTCATCCAGCTGTAGTCCCGGCCGGCGCCGTGGATGTGGTGCCACGGGGCGCCGGCGTAGCACTCCTGGGCGATGAAGTCCACCATCTGGCGGTTCATGGCCTCCGCCCCCAGCGAGCCCCAGTAGGACAGCAGCAGGGGCCGGTCGTCGGTCAGACCCAGCTGCTCCCGGGCCTGCTGGCGGGTGTACTTGAAGAAATCTCCCCGCACCGGCGTACCGGTGACCACCACCTTGGACGGGTCGTCGTAGTGGGCGCGGCTCTCCTCAAAGCCCACCATCACCCGGTCCACCACCTTGGACAGGGCCTTGGTGGTCAGGCCAGGCACGGCGTTGGACTCGTGCACGGCGGTGGGGATGCCCCGCTTGGCCGCCGCGTTCACCACGGGGTAGGAGGCATAGCCCCCCGTGCCCACCACCAGGTCGGGCTTGAACTCATCCAAAATGGCCTTTGCCTGCCCCCGGGACTTCTGCATATTGATGAGGGTCCCCAGATTGTGGGCGATGTCCGCCGGAGCCAGGGAACGGTGGAAGTTGGTGATGGTCACCGTCTCGATGCGATAGCCCTCCTTGGGCACAAGGCGGGTCTCCATCCCGCCGTCCGCCCCCACAAAGAGGACCCGGGTGCCGGGCTGACGCTGCTGGAAGATGTGGGCCAGCGCCACCGCAGGGTTGACATGTCCGGCGGTGCCGCCGCAGGTAAAGAGTATATTCATATCTGACACCTCGTTTATGTGATCAGTCTTGCTTCACCGGCGGGATCTGCCGGGATATGCTCAGCACGATCCCCATCTCCGCCAATTGTATCACCAGCGCCGTTCCGCCGAAGCTGAAGAAGGGCAAAGAGATACCGGTGTTGGGGATCAGGTTGGTGACCACGCCGATGTTCAAAAACACCTGCACCGCCAGCAGGGTGATGATGCCCACGGTGGTCAGGGTGCCGAACTTATCCCGGGCGTGGAGGGCCAGCCAGTACCCCCGCAGGATGAGCATGGCGAACAGGATGAGCACGATGGCCCCGCCGATATAGCCCAGCTCCTCCACCAGGATGGAGAACACAAAGTCGTTCTCCGACTCCGATACATAGTCGAACTTGCCCTTGCTGTTGCCCAGGCCCACGCCGAACAGGCCTCCGGAGCCCATGGCCAGCAGGGACTGGCAGGTCTGCCAGCCGTTGCCCCGGAAGTCGGCCCAGGGGTCCAGCCACAGGTCGATCCGGTCGGTCATATAGGCGGTGTGGGTGATGATCCACCACACCGCGGCGGACACGAAAGTGATGCCCGCGGCGAACCAGCCCCAGTGGATGCCCGCCGCCCACAGCACCGAGGCGCCCCCCGCCAGGATCAGCAGAGTGCCGGACAGGTGGGGCTGCTTCACCACCAGCAGGGCGATGATCATCAGGATGGCCCCGTAGGGGACCAGCTCGATAAACCCGATGCGCTCCAGAAAATTCAGGATGCGCCCCCCCAGCGTGCGATTTTTCCAGTGCCGCCGTTTTCTGGTGTCCCGCTTGCACAGCATGGCGGCGAAAAACAGGATCACCGCCACCTTGGCGATCTCAGAGGGCTGAAAGCGGATGCCGATCTTCAGCCACCGCCGGGCGTTGTTCTCCTCCACACCAAACGGACTATACACAAGTCCCAGCAGGACGATAGACCCCGCGATGGCGGGCACCGACATCCAGCGGAAGCTCTGATAATTGATGTGAGACACGATCATCATGATGATCACGCCGCCTACGGCAAAGGTCGCCTGCCGCTTGATGTAGAAATAGGGGGAGCTTACCTGAGGGTCGTAATAGGCCACCGCGTAAGAGGCGGAGAACATCATCACCAGCCCGATGCCCAGCAGCATCATGGTCAGCATGAGGAAGGGCAGGTCCAGCGGCCCCCGGGCCAGCTGCTCCTCCATGGTATAGTCGCGGGGCGCTTTCCGGGGCATGGATGTCCCTCCTCTCCAGCAGTTTTCTTTCCGGTCTTAAACGGGGTAGCGGTTCATCACGCCCAGGAAGCCCAGCACGCACATGAGCAGGGTCACGCCGGAGAAGACGCAGAACAGCTTGGTCTCGCTCCAGCCGCCCAGCTCAAAGTGGTGGTGCAGGGGGGCCATGCGGAAAAAGCGCTTGCCCCCGGTCTTTTTGAAGTATACCACCTGAATGATGTCGGACAGGGTCTCCGCCACATACACCAGCCCCACCACGGGGATGATCAGAGGCATATTCAGGGCAAAGGCCAGGCCGCACACCATGCCCCCCAGGAAGAGGGATCCCGTGTCCCCCATGAACACCTTGGCGGGGTGGAAATTGTAGATCAGGAAGGCGGCCAGCCCCCCGGCCAGAGCGGCGGACAGCAGGCCGATGTCGTCCCGCCCGTACCAGGCAGACACCGCCGTATAGAACAGGGCCACGGGGATGGTGACACCGGAGGACAGTCCGTCCACCCCATCGGTCAGGTTGACGGCGTTCACCGTAGCCACGATAACGAACACGGCAAAGACCATGTAAACGGGCCAGGGGATGCCCACGAACTCCACGTTGAAGAAGGGGATATAGAGGTCGGGAGTCACTGCGCCGGAGCGGCGCAGCAGCACCAGAAACAGCACCGCCGCCGCCAGCTGCAGCAGGAACTTCTGGGGGGCGGTCAGCCCCTCATTTGCGTGGTGGCGCAGCTTCTGAAAGTCGTCGATAAAGCCGATGACGCCGAACACCAGGGCGAACAGGAATACAAACACCATGTCCAGCTTTCCCTCCCCCAGCAGGCTCCAGCCGGCCGCCCCTATGGCCACGGCGATGGACAGGATGAACATGATGCCGCCCATGGTGGGGGTGCCCTGCTTGTTCATATGCCAGGTGGGGCCGTCCTCCCGAATGGACTGGCCGGCCTTCAGCCGGTGCAGCACCGGGATCAGGATGCGCCCCGCGATCAGGGCAACGCCGAAGGATACGATAAAGCTTAAAACGTACATCATAGGGAAAACCTCCACGGTCTCTTTCTCGGGTATAACGCAGGGATGATAT
Source organism: uncultured Oscillospiraceae bacterium (assembly GCA_934659475.1). Taxonomy (GTDB): domain Bacteria; phylum Bacillota; class Clostridia; order Oscillospirales; family Oscillospiraceae; genus Lawsonibacter. The sequence continues at coordinate 29,876 of CAKUHX010000002.1, read as the reverse complement.
TATACTACGCCGATGGCGGGATCTCCAGTCCTTTTTTCTCCATTTCCCGGGCGGCGAACCAGTCCCGGATGACCTCCCGCTCGTCCAGATGGACCCTTCCGCCGGCCAGCTCCTGATAGGTCTCGTGGCCCTTGCCGGCCAGAACGATCACGTCTCCCGGCTGCCCGTGCTCCAGTGCCCAGGCGATGGCCTTTCTCCGGTCCGGCTCCACATGGGCCGGCTGGTGCTCCATGCCGGACAGGATCTCCCGGATGATGGCCATGGGCTCCTCCCCGCGGGGATTGTCGGAGGTGACCACCGTCAGATCCGCCATGCTCTCCGCCACGCCGCCCATGATGGGCCGCTTGGTGCGGTCCCGGTCTCCGCCGCAGCCGAACACACAGATCAGACGCCCCCGGGTAAAGTCCCGGGCGGTGGTCAAGATGTTCTCCAGGGCGTTGGGGGAGTGGGCGTAGTCGATGACCACGGTATAGGGCGCGGGGACAGGGACCACCTCCACCCTGCCCTTGACCCCCTTCACAGTGGCCAGCACGGGGGCCATATCCTTCAGCTTCAGCCCCAGACACAGGCCGGCGGACAGGGCCGCCAAGGCGTTGTACACCGAAAAGCCCCCGGGGATCGGCAGGCAGACATGAGCGATCTCGTCCACGGTGACCGCCTCGAACTCCACATGCTCGGGACAGAGGCGCAGGTCGTGGGCGGTGAGATGGGCGGCGTCCCGCCGCTCGGAGTAGGTAAAGGCGGGGCAGGAGATGTGCTGCAAATACCAGCGCCCCGCTTCGTCGTCCAGATTGAGCACCCCCCGGCGGCACTGCCGGAACAGCAGCCCCTTGGCCATGCGGTACTCCTCCATGGTCCGGTGATAATCCAGGTGGTCCTGGGTCAGGTTGGTGAACACCCCCGCCTGAAAGGTCAGGCCCTCCAGCCGGTGCTGCACCAGTGCGTGGGAGGACGCCTCCATCACCACATGGGTGCAGCCCTCGTCCGCCATCTGCCGCAACAGGTGCTGCAGCTCATAGCAGTCCGGCGTGGTGCGGTCGGCGGGCAGCTCCCGCTGCCCCACCACATAGCGGTTGGTGCCGATCAGTCCTACCCTGGTATGCAGGGTGCCCTGCAGCAGTTCCCGGATCAGGTTGGTGGTGGTGGTCTTGCCGTTGGTACCGGTGACGGCGATCAGGGCCATCTCATCCCCCGGCCGCCCGAACCAGTTGGCGCAGATCCGTGCCATGGACAGGCGGGGATCTTCCGCCGTCAGCCACGGGCCGTCCCACGGGGGCGGCGCGGAGCACAGCACCGCCGCCGCGCCCCTGTCCAGCGCCTCCCGGATGTGGCGGTTCCCGTCGTCCCGCTCTCCGGGCAGGGCGGCAAACAGCGCCCCGGGCTCCACAGCCCTGCTGTCATAGGATATGGAAGCAATTTCCATATTTTGGTCGATACTCGCCCCGGTGAGGGGCACGCCGTTCAAAAGATCGTACAGCTTCACAGTATCACCCCTCATGGGCGGGTTTCATTCTCTTTGATTTTCCTTGCTGGGAAAGGGATATGCTCAGCCGGTATTCACCCAGCCGTCCTCCACCACATTGGTGAACTGAACATCGATCACCGTGCCCAGGGGGGCGTTCTCCCCTCCGGCCACGCTCTGGCCGCTGGCCTTGGAGGCGCTGCCGTAGAAGGTGTTGGTCCCCCCGGCCCGCATAAAGAAGCCTGCGCCCTCCAGCTTGGCCCGGGCGGCGTCATACCCCATGCCCGTCACATCAGGCACCTGGGCGCTCTCCTCCGGGGCGGCATCCCCCAGATACAGGATGATGGCGGAGCCGCCGGGCACCGCAGCGCCCTTGGTGGGAATCTGGGTTGTCACAGTGTCCCCCTGGCCCACGGTGCGGTATTTCAGCCCCTTCTTCTCCAGGGCGGCGGCAGCATCGGCCACCGTCATTCCGGTGACGCCGGGGGTCTGTACATCCACGGCAGCGGACTCGTCCCGGGTGTAGGTCTTTTCCACGCCCATGTAGTCCAGAATGTTGGCGATCAGCTTGCCCGCCTGCTTGGCAGCCATGTTGCCGCCGCTGATATACACCCCGGTGGTGCCGTAGTTGCTGCCCGGGGAGGAGCGTTTGGGCCGGTCATAGGCCAGCAGGACGATGACCTGAGGGTCGTCAGCGGGGGCAAAGCCCATAAATGAGACGATGACCTCGCCGTCCACCTCGGTCTCCGACGTGCCCGTCTTGCCCCCGATGCGGTAGCCCGCCACATAGGCGTTGCCGCCGGTGCCCTCTGACACCACGCTCTCCAGGATCTTCCGGCAGGTGTCGCTGGTCTCCTGGCTGATGACCTGGCGCACCACCTCGGTCTCAGTGCTCTCCACCACGGTGTCGTCCTGCATCACCGACTGCACCACGTGGGGGGTGAGCAGGTAGCCGCCGTTGATCACGGCAGAGAAGGCCCGGATATTCTGTAAGGGGGTGATCTTGAAGCGCTGGCCGAAGGAGCCCACCGCCAGGTCCACCGTGGTCATGGCGGACTTATCCCACACCTGGCTGACCCCCTCACCGGGCAGGTCCACGCCGGTCTGTTCCTTCAGCCCGAAGGCCTCGAAATACTCATAGAACTTCTCGATCCCCAGCCGCTGACCGATCTGCATAAAGGCGGGGTTGCAGGAGTTCTGCACCGCCTGGGCCAGGGTCTGGGTGCCGTGGCCGCTGTGCTTGGAGCAGCTGATGGGCTTGCTCCACCCGGGCACCTTGTAGGAGCCGGAACAGTAGAAAGTATCTGTCTCGCTGACCACGCCCTCCTCCAGAGCAGCGGCCAGCACCACAGCCTTGAAGGTAGAGCCGGGCTCGTAGGGCTCATTGATGGCCTTGTTGCTCCACATGGTGAACTGGGCGTTGGCCAGGGCCTGGCTCCGGGCGGCGGACTGGAGTTCCTCGTCCGTTTTGCCCTCTGTGTTGTCCGCCTTCATCGTCTCATAGATCCCGGACACGGCGGCCTCCGCCTTGGCCAGCAGCCGTTCGTCGGTCACCGAGGAATAGTCGTTGGGGTCGAACTCCGGGGCGCTGGCAATGGCCTTGATCTCCGCAGTATTGGGGTCCATCACGATGCAGAAGGCGCCGTTCTGGATGTCATAAGCCTTGATGCCCTCCTCCAGTGCCTTTTCGGCATAGGCCTGGATGGTGTCATCCAGCGAGAGCTTCAGAGTATAGCCGTTGGCGGCATCGATGTAGTCGGCATAGCTGCTGTACATCTCGATGCCGCGGCCGGTGCGCTCGGTGAGCACCCAGCCGGGGTCCCCCTCCAGCAGGTCGTTGTAGTAGGCCTCAAGTCCGTAAGCGCCGCCGTTGGCGTTTACAAAGCCCAGGGCCTGGCTGGCCAGAGCGCCATAGGGGTAATACCGTTTGGTGTCCGGGGTCAGGTACAGGTAGCCGCTGCACTTCAGCTCGGTCAGCAGCTCCCGCACCTTCTGGGCATCCTCCGCCTCGATCTTGGTGCGCAGTACCTCATACTGGGAGTAGGTCTTTTCCATCCGGGCGGCCAGTTTCTCCCGGTCCATGTCGGGGAATAGGGCGCACAGGCCGTCTACCGCGGCGGCGCGGCGGCGGTCGATCTCGCCCTGATAGGCCGCCTCGTCCAGTACCTCCCCCTTGGTGAACTTGGCCTTGCTCACGCTGTTCACCAGGTCCAGGGGGGACAAGATCAGGTTGTAGACCGTGGCGGACACGGCCAGCACGTTGCTGTTGGCGTCCAATATCTCTCCCCGGCTGGCCGAGACCTGCACCGTAGCGGCCCGCTGCCGGGCGGCCCGGGCCTGGTACTCGTCGTGGTCAAGGATGGTGATCTGGAACAGGCGGGCCAGCAGGGGGATGAAGAAGCCCGCGCTGCACACCGCCATCAGGATCACCGTGCGCCAGAACACCTGCCGCTTAGAGCCGGAGCGCCGGCTGTTCCTTCTCTCGTTTCCGTCCACTGCCGTGCCCTCCTTTCTTTGCTGCTCTCACGGAAGTCACAGGGCGCAAGAAAATCCTTTTCTTGCGCCCTCACTGTGTCCATATCTCTGTCTTTCGTTTTGCACTGTATGCGATCTTCATCGGAAATATTCGATCACATCGCCCGCCAGAGCGCCCAGCTTAGCCAGCAGGCCGGACAGTCCGCCGCTCCCGCTCTGCTGATAGACGGTGACGGCGTCGGGCTCCGACAGGTCCAGATAGACCACCTGGTCCTGGCTGGGCCGCACCATTTCGTCCCCCACCGTGTCCTGGATATGCTGCACGTCGAACGCCTGCTCATACTGGGCGGAGAGGGCGGCGTACTCCGTCTGAAGGCTGTTCAGGTCCCCCCGGGCGGTGACCACCCGGTCGTTGATCACAGCGAACTGTGCATAGCTGTACAGCAGCAGGGCGGCGAAGATGCCCACGGCCAGAAAGCCGATCACGGCGAAGGGGGCCACCGCTCCCGCCGGGCGCACCTGCGCCTGGGTGCGGGTCAGGGCGCGCTCCTGCTCCTGATGCCGGGGGCGGGGGGCGTACCGGACGTCCTCCTCCCGGCGGGGAACACGGACGGCGGAGCCGTCGTAGGCGGGGGCGTAGGCCACGCTGCCGTAGGTATGATATTGTGTGGATGCACGCCGGCGCTCTGCCATGGCTCCTCGCTCCTGTCTTTAGTCAAATGGAATCCTTCAGCTTCTCCGCCACCCGCAGCTTGGCGCTGCGGGCCCGGGGATTTTCTTCCACTTCCCGCTGGGTGGGGAGGATCGGCTTTTTGTTTACTAACCTGATGTCCGGCGTCCGCCCGCATACGCATACAGGGAAGTCCGGCGGACAGATGCAGCCCCTGGCGAACTCCGCCAGACCGGCTTTGACGATGCGGTCCTCCAGAGAGTGGAAGGTGATCACCGCCAGACGGCCGCCCCGGTTCAGCCCGGGCACCGCGCCCTTGATCATCCGCTCCACGCTGGCAAGCTCATCGTTCACCGCGATGCGGATGGCCTGAAAGGAGCGCTTGGCGGGGTGCTGCTTCTCCTTCAGCGCCTTGCCGGGCATGGCGCCCTTAATGACGTCCACCAGCTCCAGCGTGGTGGCGATGGGCTTCTGTTCCCGCCGGCGGACGATGGCCGCGGCGATCAGGGGGGCATAGCGCTCCTCGCCGTACTGGAACAGAATGCGCTTCAGCTCCTCCTGGGGCCAGGTGTTCACCACATCGGCGGCGGTCAGCCCCTCGCTGCGGTCCATGCGCATATCCAGGGGGGCGTCCGCCATGTAGGAAAAGCCCCGGGAGCCGTCGTCCAGCTGGGGAGAGGACACACCCAAGTCGAACAGCATCCCGTCCACCCCGGGCAGCCCCAGCTCGGCCACAATGTCGCCCACCCGGTCGAAGTTGCTGTGCACCAGCGTCACCCGGTCCATCCACGGGGCCAGGCGCTCCCCCGCCGCCTCCAGAGCGGCGTCGTCCCGGTCCACGCAGATCAGGCGGCCGCCGGTCAGGCGCTTTGCGATCTCCCGGCTGTGTCCGGCCCGGCCCAGAGTGCCGTCCAGATAGACCCCGTCGGGGCGGATGTTCAGATTTTCAATGCACTCGTCCAGCAGGACGGGCCGGTGGGTAAATTCCTGTCCCATATCAGAACCCCAGCTCGGCCATGCACTGGGCCATCTTCTCCGGGGTCATCTCTTCCTCTTCCTCGGCGGCCCACTTCTCCGCGGCCCAGATCTCGGCCCGGTCGTGGACGCCGATGATGACCACGTCCTTTTCGATCCCCGCGTACTTCTTCAGCTTCTGGGGGATGACGATGCGGCCCTGGCTGTCCAGCTCGCACCTGGCGGCGTTGGCGAACAGGGAGCGCATCTTCTTGGACTGGCTCATGGGCAGGGAGGCAAACTTTTCTGTAAAGCGGTCCCAGGTGCTCTGGGGATAGACGGCCAGACAGGCGTCCACGCCCATAGCCAGGTAGAAAGTGCTGCCCAGCTCGTCCCGCAGCTTGGAGGGAATGGCAAGGCGGCCCTTGGCGTCGATGTTATGCTCGTAAGTGCCGGTCATCCTCTCACTCCCCACTTTGCAGTATTTTAATGGGATTTTACTCCACTTTGCCCCACCCTGGCTTTCAGTATAATTTGTGTTGACATAAAATGCAAGGGTTTTTTCAAAAAAGGACGTAAAAAAAAGCGCCGATCTCTTACAAAATCGGCGCTTTTTTCAGGGTGTTTTTTGCCTCTTTCCGGTTTACGGAAGAAATACGGCCCCCCGTTTGCTTTATGTTGTGTTTATGCGTTTTCTTCGCCCAAGATGTTGTGTTTACTGCTCCAGCTTGGAGACCTCAGCGGCAAAGCGGGAGTCCACAGCGTTGTCCTCTGCCGCCTGGGCAGCGTAATTCTTCACCGCCGCCGTGCTCTTTACCGCGGGGGTGATGGTCCCGGCGCCGGCCACGCAGCCGCCGGGGCAGCCCATGCCCTCCAGCAGATAGCCCTTATACTTGCCCGCCTTGGCCATGGCCAGCATCTTCTTGCACTCCCGCAGGCCGTCGGCGTACTGCACGGGCACCTCCCGCTCCGGGTCGATGGTCTTGGCGGCCTTGACCACTGCCTGGGCCACGCCGCCGGTGACGGCGAAGCCGCGGCCCGCACCGGTGGCCCAGTGGAAGTCCTTCTCCGGGTCGGCGGGCATCTGGCTCAGATCCACACCGGCGGCGTCGAACACCCCCTGCATCTCTTCAAAGGTCAGCACAAAGTCCACATCGCTGCGGATGGTGCGGCGGGAGGCCTCCAGCTTTTTGGCGGCGCAGGGCCCGATGAACACCACCCGGGCGTCGGGGATCTGCCGCTTGATCAGCCGGGCGGTGAGCACCATGGGGGTCAGGGCCATGGAGATGTTCTCGGTGAACTGGGGAAACAGCTTTTTGGCCATCACCGCCCAGGCGGGGCAGCAGGAGGTGGCCAGGAAGTCCAGCTCCTCCGGCACCTTCTCCAGATAGTCCTTGGCCTCCTCGATGGTGCACAGGTCGGCGCCGGCGGCCACCTCCCACACGCCGGAGAAGCCCACCCGGCGCATCCCCTCCCGCACCTGAGAGGGGGTGACCTTGTCCCCGAACTGGGTCACAAAGGCGGGGGCCACGGCGGCCACCACCTTGTCCCCCTGCTTGATGGCGCGGATCATCTGGAAGATCTGGCTCTTGTCGGCGATGGCGCCGAAGGGGCAGTTCACAAGGCACATGCCGCAGGACACGCACTTGTCATAGTCGATCTTGGCCCGGCCCAACTGGTCGGAGCCGATGGCGTCCATGCCGCAGGCCTCGGCGCAGGGGCGCTCGAACTTGATGATGGCGTTATAGGGGCACTCCCCCACGCAGCGGCCGCACTTGACGCACTTGTCCTGGTCGATGACGCTCTTCCCCTGGACGATGCGGATGGCGTCTTTGGGGCAGACCTCCTGACAGGGGTGGGCCAGACAGCCCTGGCACATGTTGCTCACCCGCACCTGCTTGGGGGGGCAGGCGTTGCAGGCAAAGGAGATCACGTTGATCAGCGGCGGCTCGTAGTATTTCTCCGCGATAGCACTCTCCTCCAGCCGGGCCTCCGTGGGAGTATATACGCTCAGATCCCGCACGGGCAGGCCCATGGCCAGCCGCAGGCGCTCGCTGACCACGGCACGCTCCAGAATGATGTTCTGGCGGTAGTGGGCGGTCTCGCCGGGCACGATCTTGTGGGGCAGCTGGCGGATCTTCTCCTTATAGTCTCCGCCCTCAAAGGCCATGCGGGCGATCTCAGTAAATACCTGTCGGCGGATGTCGTCCACCGCTGTATGGGTCCCTCTCATTTCAGCTTCTCTCCTTCTCTGTCGGGCCGCGCCTGTCCCGTCTCCTCAGACGGCGGCACGCCCATTCCCCGTTCTTTTTTGATCGGCCACATTGTACCACCGCGCCCCATTTTTTGCAAGATATGATTCAGTATTTTTACGTTTTAGCGCATTTCTCTTTATTCTGCACGAAAAATTTCTTTTTATTCCCTTTTCTTTCGCCATTTTTTGTGCTATGCTCCTTACAGGACCGCCCTGGGGCGGTATGACCGACAGGTGGGAGGCTGCACGATGGCACGATTGGATTGGGAACAGCTGGAGCAGGCCTGCCGCTCCTGCCAGCGCTGCGCTCTGGCGGACGGCCGGCACAACGTGGTCTTCGGCGTGGGGCCCAGAGGCGCGGAGGTCATGTGCATCGGCGAGGGCCCCGGTGAGAACGAGGACCTGCAGGGCGAGCCCTTTGTGGGCCGGGGCGGCAAGCTGCTGGACGACATGCTGGAGCTCATCGACCTGGACCGGAGCCGGAACGTGTACATCGCCAACATCGTCAAGTGCCGCCCGCCCCAAAACCGGGACCCCCTGAACACGGAGCAGGATGCCTGCATCGGCTACCTGCGCAACCAGGTGGCCCTGATCCGCCCCAAGATCATCGTCTGTCTGGGCCGGGTGGCCGCCATGCGGCTGATCCGTGAGGACTTCAAGATCAGCCGGGAGCACGGCCAGTGGGTGGAACGCTCCGGCGTCTGGATGACCGCCCTGTACCACCCCGCCGCCATCCTTCGGGACCCCTCCAAGCGCCCAGTCACCTTTGACGACTTGAAGAGCCTGCAAAGCAAGATCCGGCAGGTGTGCAGCAGGACCTACTGCACACCGGACCGCTCCGATCTTTAAAACTGCGCCAGGGGCGTCCTTTTTAAGGACGCCCCTGGCGTTGCGCAGTGATCAAAAAAGATCTCCCTTGGGATCGAAGGCCATAGGGACAGCCTCTCCCAGCACGCTGATGTCCGGATCTGCCTCGGCCTCCGCCCGCATGGCTTCCGATACCCAGATATACTGCATCTCAAGAGTAGACCCGATCCTGACTACCCGGGGCGCACTGTGGTCATTTCCCACGCAGGACTTCAGCGCAAGCTGGATCGCCAGCCGGTCAGAGTCCATGACCATTGGTATCTTCAGTTCCCCCACCAGGGTGTTGGTTATGGCATTGGGATAGGTCTGCTCCATATCCATCTTTTGGAACAGACGCCGCGTGGTAACATCCGCAAGACCGATGCCGCAGGCGTTTCCGTGGCTCTCCTCCGTCAGGTCCAGCACGGCCACCCGCTGGGCATCGATCCCCCCCTGGGCATAGGGGGCTGGAAAGCGCCCGGAAATATTGGGGTCCATACCGTCCCCGCTGATATTCTTTCCTATCCTGTCTACGATCAGCACATCGCAGCTTTCAAAGCGGATGCGCGGCATATACCCCCTGGCCTGCTCCAGCAGGAGAGGCTCCTTCTCCACGATCTCTTCCGGGGTGAGCGAGACCAGTTCCCGCGTCTGGTCGTAGGCATTCTCCAGAATGGCCAGCCCGCACAGCACAGGCGCGTGCTTCAGGATCGCTTTCCCGTACATGGGGATGTACTCTCTCAGCTTTCCAAAGCCGTCGGCATGGATCATCTCCGCACCATACTGCTTTCCCAGACCGATGGCCATCATTTTCATGATGCCGCTCTCATAGGGGCCGCGGAATCCCGTGTGTGGCTTCACCCTGCCCACCACCAGGATCCCGTCTGCCGAAGCCGCATTTTTGTCGATGCGCACGGGCCGGCCATCATCGGTCGAGCCGATCTCCACAGTCTCCATACTGGATCGTATCTGGCATCCCACATATTCTTCCGTGACCCCATAGGCTTCGATCACGCTGCGCTGCCCCTGTGCGGTGGCTCCGCCGTGGCTCCCCATAGCGGGCACCAAAAAGGGCACTGCTCCGCGCTCCTTCAGATAGTCCGCTGCCGCTTTTATGATCTCCGGGATATTGGCGATCCCCCTGCTGCCCACGGTGATGGCGATCTCCATCCCCGGCCGGAAGCGGCAGGAGATCTCCTGCCGCGACAGCTGTCGGACCACCTGTTCCGGCACCTGCTCCGCAGGGATATGGGTACTGTCAAAATGCTGTTCGATGGGCAGCATTCGAGGGATCTCAACATGCTTCAATAGCTCTGCGACCGTTCCCATGCTTTCTCTCCTTTCACCGCTCCGCCGGACTGCGGCCCGCGTTCGCCATCCGTATGGCATAGTCCATAGCGTTGACCAGGCTCGATTCGTTGGCACTGCCGTCCCCGGCATGGCCAAAGCCTGTGCCGTGGTCCACACTGGCCCGGATAATGGGCAGGCCCAGAGTTACGTTCACCCCGGCTACCGCGCCCCAGCAGCCCTTGGCCCGGTCGTACACGAATCCTTTTACCTTTAGCGGGATATGCCCCTGGTCATGATACATGGCCACCACGATGTCATACCACCCGCCCAGCGCCTTTGAAAACACGGTGTCCGGCGGGGTAGGCTTTCCTTCCGGGATGCAGATGCCCTCTGCCACGGCGGCGTCGATAGCGGGCTGGATCTCATCCAGCTCTTCTCTGCCGAACATCCCGTTCTCCCCGCAGTGGGGGTTCAGCCCCGCTACGCCGATCTTCGGCTGGGCAATACCCAGCGCGCGGCAGCCCCGGTCCGCGATCCGGATCACCTCCAACACCCGGTCCCGCTTTACGCAGTCACACGCCTCCCGCAGGGACACATGAGTGGAAACATGCACCACCCGCAGGTCCTCATGGGCCAGCATCATAGTATATTTCTCCGTTTCCGTGTACTTGGCGTAGATCTCTGTGTGGCCGCTGAAGTGATGTCCTGCCATGTTGATGGCCTCTTTGCTCAGCGCATTGGTCACTGTGGCATCTATCTCGCTGGCCACGGCCAGTTCGATGACCTTTTTCACATATTGAAAGGCCGCCTCGCCGCCCTTGGCCGTGGCACCCAGGCCGAAGGGGACCGGGGGCTTGGTAAGCGGCGGCAGATCCTGCGGCTCCATTATCCCGACTTCATACACATCGATGGTCCCGGGACGGAACTGAGCCTGCCGGACATCACGGATGCCCCGCACCGATACCCGGGGCCCGCCCCGCAGTTCCAGAACGGCCGCCGCCCGCTCCATACAGCAGACGTCGCCGATGACCACCGGGCGGCAGCGCTGATACAGTCCGCCATCGCTCAGCGCTTTCACCGTGATCTCCGGCCCCTTTCCAAAGGGGTCCCCCATGGTGATCCCCAAGATCGGTTTGTTCATGTTTTTCCCGTTCCTCCTTTTTTAAGCTCCTGCACCAGGCGCTCCAGCAGTTCCTGTCCGCCAAAGCCCCCCGATTTGGTCAATACCGTGCGTTCCTCTTCTCCGTACAGAAATCCGGCCCGGACCACCCCGGGGGCTATCTCCCCCTGCAGACGCAGAGACTCTGCCCCCAGCGTACACAACACTGACTGGAGCACATCGCCCCCCGTACACATCAGCGTTCCCTCCAGGCCGGCCTCCAGCAGTTTCTTCACCACGCCCCCCAGAACTTCGGCAATGCGCTCCCTCATCTCCGGCAGGGTCATATCCCGGCCTTGGGCCAGCCGCCAGGTCTCCCCCCGGCTTTGATCCAGTGTGTCCACTATGATGCAGTCCGCCCTTTTCCCCGCCGCCAGAGCCGCCGCCGCCAGCCGGTCTCCCTCATCCGTCAGCAGCCAGGCGCTCTCCAGTTTCTGCCGCGGAGCCAGCGAAAGGCGGACCGCTCCCCTGGCCTGCGCCCACAAAAGCTGCTTTATCGTCACCGGGTTCACACTCCCACATATCACCCACAGAGGCCCCTTTGCCGGCTGCACCTCACTGTGCCTTTTCTCCGGGAACAGCCGCCTCGCCAGTATCTGCGCAAAGCCGGCGCACCCGGCGCACAGACGAAGGCCGCCGGCTCCCAGCCCGTCGGCGATGCCTTCCATATCCTCCTCTGTCTCCGCGTCATACACACAGATACCCGGCGCCCTGCTAAACTCGCCCACGCCGCACGCCACTGCCGGGACCTCTGTCTGCGCCCCGATGATCCGCAGCACATAAGGATCCTTTACCGGCTCGAACGGGTCCTGTCCAAATACGCTCTGGGCAACAGGCGACCCCTCCACATAGTGGATGCCGCCTTTTGTCGTCCGCCCCATCTGCGGAAAGGCGGGCACAAAGTTTACAGTCTCTCCTCCGCCTGCACACAACATGGCCGCCAGTTCGCTGCCTATGTTGCCCCGCAGGGCGGAATCGGTCTTTTTATACAGATGGGTCGCCCCCGCCTGCACCGCTTTCTTCGCCAGCGCGGCCACCCGCAGGTATGCCTCTTCCGGGGCCAGATGCCGCGTCTCGGCATCGATCACAGAGACCTCTTCTCCCCCGGCAAAGAAATCTGTACGCTCTGGGAAAGAAAACACCCTCACATCTGCCCCCCGGGCAAAAAAGCCGGCGGCCGTATCCATGGCCCCTGTAAGATCATCGGCGATCATGGCCAGTCTGATCATACGTCCCTCCTTTGTATCCTCATCCTTCTTATCTTTCAACAACACAGTTTTATCCCTGCTCTGATCGTACCAGTCCGCTCCTTTCCTTTCCATTATTTTTTTCGCTCGATCGTTTCATTTTGAACCACATCTTGTCTTTTCAGGAGGCTGTCTATGGAACTGCCCGTCCGCATTTTGTTTATCACGCCCTACCCCGAGCTGAAGCAGCAGCTGGCCGCCATCATTCCTCATTACCCCGCCGCAAAGATCACGATCGCCGAAGGCGACCTGGGGCAGGGACTGATCCAGGCCCAAAGGCACCTCCGCCCGGAGTATGACGCCGTGATCTCCCGCGGCGGCACCGCAGAACTGCTGCGCGCCGCCATCAGCATCCCGGTGACAGAGGTAGAGGTCTCGCCCTACGACATCCTCCGCGCCCTGAATACCGTTGGAGGCGGCCGCGCCATCCTTGTGGCCCACGAAAACATCACCCGCAGCGCACAAAAGCTCCGGGAACTCATCGACTGTCATTTGGAGGTCGTTCCTCTCTCTCCCTGCTCCTCTGTCCGGGATATTCTGCGCGGGCTACATCCCGAGGGCCGCGCCCTGCTCTGCGACACCGTAGCCTATACCACAGCCCTTGAACTGGGATACCATCCGCATTTGGTCCTCTCCGGAGACGACAGCATCCGGCAGGCCATCGACCAGACCTTGCTGCTCTGCCAGGCCCGCCGCACCCTCTCCGCCGAGAACCACTTTTTTCGCCAGCTCCTGCTGGGGCAGATCGCCAACACCGTTGTTCTGGATGACAACGGCGGCCTGGTCCTGTCCTCCTGCGACGACCTGCCCCGGCCGCTGCTGGAACTGCTGCGGACGGAGCTGCCCGTCTCCCGGTCTATGGGGGAGCGCAGGATCCTGCGCAGCCTCCTGGGCCGCGTCTATGTGATCCATTCCCAGCGCATCCAGGATCCCGTCTGCTGCACCGCCTTTTTCTTTGTGGCCAAGCGCACCCCTGTCTCCCCCCGGAAGATGGGGCTCTGCTTCTTTCCCCCCGAACAAAACAGTGCCGCAGTCCCCCGGCCCTGCCTGCGCCCGGAGCTGTCCTATGCGGCAGAAGAGGCTCTCCGTTCTGCCGCCCGGCTCACCCTCCCCCTTCTGATCTGCGGTGAGACGGGGAGCGATCTCGATGCCATCATCTCCCGCCTCGCCCGTCTCGACCCATACAAGGCCAGCGCCTATGTATCCATCCGCTGCAGCGCCCTCAGCGCCAGGAGCTGGTCCTTTCTTTTGGAGCACCATGGCTCCCCTCTGGCTGACAGCGGCCAATTCCTCTGGCTGTCAGAGTTAGATGTTCTCTCCCCGCAGGATCTGTCCCGCCTGCTGACTACGCTGTCTGAAATGGCCGTATGCCGCAGAAACTGTGTCGTTCTGTCCGCCAGCTGCGTCTCTGCCGCCGACCCTGTCCCCGCCGCATTTTACCGCCTGTACCGCTCTCTGCCCCTAATGCTTCCGCCGCTGCGTCTGGATCCCGGCCAGATCTCCGCATTGGCAGAGCGCGCGTTTGCCTTTTTCTCGCTCCCCGACCTGCCTGCCCCTGACCCGGCGGTCCTATCTCTGCTACAGGATTTCCCATGGCCCGGCAACGACCTGCAGTTTCTTCGGGTCCTGGAGACATTGGTCCGCAGTTCCCCTGGGGGCCCCGTCACCGCGGAGCAGACTGCGGCAGTTCTTCGGGCCGAGGTCGCCTCCGCCCCCTCCTGTTCCTCTCCCGGCCCCGGCACCACCTTAGAGCAGATCACCAAAGAGGCCGCCCTTCAGATGCTTCATCAGTGCGGCGGGAACCGGACACAGGCCGCCCTTCATCTGGGCATCGGACGCACCACCCTGTGGCGTATCCTGCGAAAGTAAGCCAAAGCCCCCCGCGGCATGGCCGCGGGGGGCTCTTTATCCGAATTTCTTATCCTCTGACCCGGGTCTCCCGCTCGAACTTCTCCCGATAGGCATTCTGCAGCAGGTGCAGGCGCTGGGGGTCCTTTCCGCCCACGGGGATGCCGTCGATCGACTCCGCCGCCATGAGCATAGCGCTGCTGCTGGAGACGATGATCTCGTCGGCGTTCATCAGCTCCACCATGGAGTAGGGCTCCTCCGCCACGGGGATGCCGTGTTCTCTGCACAGTGCGATCAGGTGCTTCCGGGTGATGCCGGGCAGGATCAGCTCGTCCGCCGGCGCGGTGTGCAGCACGCCGTCCTTCAGCATGGAGATGTTGCTGTGGGCACATTCGGTGACCCGGCTGCCCCGGTGGAGCACCGCCTCGTCGCAGCCCCGCTCCACTGCCCGCTGGTTGGCCAGCACGCTGGGGATCAGGTTCAGGGTCTTGATGTTGCACAGCTTGAAGCGGATGTCCTCCATGGAGATCAGCTTATACCGCTTGTTCATGTCCTTCATGGTGACAGGCTTGGCGTAGATCATCAGAGAGGGCTGCACCTCCGCCCCGGGGAAGGGGTGGCTGCGGGGACAAACGCCCCGGGAGATCTGCCAGTACAGGAACAGGCAGGGGGCATCCTCCGCCGCGTCCAGCACCTTCTGCAGCTCCGCCTTCACCTGCTCCCGCTCCATCCGGAAGGGGATCTCCATCAGCCGCAGGCTGTTGTACATCCGGTCCAGATGGTCGTCCAGGGCAAAGGCCACCCGGTTCACGGCACAGGTGGCCTCATAGATCCCGTCGCCGAAGTACAGGGCGCGGTCACCCATAGGCACCGTCATCTCCTCCAGCGGGCCCAGCTTCCCGTTGTAATAGCCTACCTCTTTCCACATATCAGCAGCTTCCTCCATTTCTGTTTTTTCGCATTTCCTCCAGCTTATCCAGCAGCTTTCCTCCGCACCAGCCGCACAGGCAGCCGATGAGCGAGCCCGCCAGCACATCTGTGGGGTAGTGCACCCCCACATACAGCCGGGACAGGGCCATGCACACCGCCAGCGCCACCGCCAGCCGTCCCGCCCATTTCCAGGGCAGCTCCCGCCGCCAGCTGACGGCGGCGGCAAAGGCGGCGCAGGAGTGCCCCGAGGGGAAGGAGTTGGGGTCCAGCTCCTCCACCAGCGCCTCCAGCCCCGGCACATCAAGCCACGGTCTGGTCCGGGACAGCAGGGGCTTGATGGTCACGTTGGTCACCAGCAGGCCCAGAAGCATGGCCAGAAGGGCCGCCGCCCCCGCCTTTCGGGTGGGCCTCCACAGCAGCATGGCGGCAGACAGAACGAGCCACAGCAGACCAATGTTGCCCAGCCGGGTGTATCCGCTGATCAGCTCGTCCAGCGGCCCCCGCAGATCCTCCTGTATCCACAGCAGCGCCGGACCCTCCAGCCCGGCAAATAATTCCGCCACAGGAAGCACCTCCTCCGTCTTGACCCCCCTGTCTGTCGGGGGTATAATCTTTGTACGGGGCATTATACACCCCCTTTTCTGTCCCCGCAAGGGCTTTTTGCCGTCTCAGGAGGTATCCCTTTGAACCAGATCCTTTGCCTTTCCGACCGGCTCTGGAGCTCCAGTCCCGGCCGCGCTCAGCAGCTCATGTCCCGTCTGAAAGAGACGGAGATCTTATACTTTTCTCCCAACAGCACCGCCCGCCCCCAGCGGGTGCGCTCCAATATCACGGTCTGTGGGCTGCCCGCCCTGCCCCCTGTGCCCCGGCTGACAGAGCTTGCCCTCCACCGCCGGGGGCGTCTGGCTGCCCGGACGGCGGCCAGGCTGCGTTTTGATGCCCCTCTGCTGTGGGCCACCCACCCCATGCACGCCCTGCTGCTGGACCATATCCCCCATGCGGGACTGGTCTACGACTGTTCCCGGGACTGGGAGGGCCTGCCCCCGCGGTGGGAGAGCAGTCTGGCCCGGGCAGCAGATGTGGTGTTCGCTGCCTCGCCGGCGCTGGCCGACCGCCTGTCCCCCTGCTCGGACAACATCGCCCTGCTGCCCAACGGGGTCACCTATCCCCTGTTCTCCGGCGGAGACCGCCCCGCCGTCCCCTCCCCTCTGGGCCGGAGCGGCGGCCCGGTGATCGCCTTCGCCGGCACATTGACGGAGGATCTGGAGCTGGCCCCCATCCTCTACGCCGCCCAGCAGGAGCCGGACTGGACCTTTCTTCTGCTGGGGGCCGACGGGGGCGCCCCCCTGCTGCCCCGGCTGGAGCAGCTGCCCAACGTAAGGCGGGCCGGGCCGGTGCCCCTGACGGAGGTGCCCGACTATCTGGCCTCCTGCCAGGTGCTGGTGGAGCCGCTGCATCTGGATCAGGCATACAGCGGTGTGGTCTCCACCCGGATGTACGAATATCTGGCCACGGGCAGGCCCATCGTCTCCCTTCTTCCGCCGGACGCAGTGGAGTCCTTCCCCGATGTGGTGTATGCCGCCCACAGCCCGGAGGAGTTCCTGGCCATGTGCCGCCGCGCCATGGAGGAGGCCCCCGACTTCGTCCGCGCCCGGCGCATGGAGCACGCCCGCCGGGCCGCCTGGTCGGAGCGGGCCGACACCGTCAGCCGCATCCTTCGCACGGCGGGCCTCTTATGAAAGACACCCCGCGCCGCCAATAGGCGGCGCGGGGTGTCTGCTGTATGCGGTCAGATCGCCCTGGGAAAATTCCAGCGGTAATGGGTGGCCAGCATCCGCACGCAGAACACCAGCGCGATCCCGGCCACAGAGGCCATGGCCGGGGCCATTCCCGCCCGGCACAGCAGATAGTAGCTCAGCGCCCCCAGGATCGACGCCACGGCGTACACCCGCTTGACCAGAATGAAGGGCACCTGTCCCAGCATCATGTCCCGCAGCACGCCGCCGCCCACGCCGGTGATCACCCCCAGAAACACGGCGAAAAACAGGTTTTCGCCGTATCCCGCCGTCACCGCCGCCTGCACGCCGGTAACGGAAAATGCCCCAAGGCCGATGGCGTCGGCCACGTTGTTGACCTTATCCACCAGATCGGTGCGGCGCAGATAGATCTCCTTCTTCCAGCGGGCCACCGCGAACAGCGCCGCCGAGGTGGCGGCGGCGGCCAGCACATAGCGGCTGTCGGTAAAGGCCGCCGGGGGCACCTGCCCCAGCAGCACATCCCGGGTCACACCGCCGCCCACGGCGCTGACGATACCGATGATGATCACACCGAACAGATCCGTGCGCTTCTTCACCGCCAGCATGGCGCCGGACAGGGCGAAGGAGATGACCTCTAAAATGTCAAGCACGTCAAAAAACAGTTCCGGCCAGCTCACGCCGTCTCCCTCCTGTGCTCCCCGATCTCGGCGCCCGCCCGAAAGGGCCGGCATCACGCCATTTTATTCTTCTGCGGCTCCCGCAGTTCCATTCTGACCGTCCAGCAGCCGCTTCAGGGGCTCCAGAGCGGCGGCCTGTCCCCCCAGCAGGGCGCCGAGCTGATCCAGAGCGTTCTCCGCCTGCTGCAGCTGCACCCGGGCATAGGCCGCGGTGGTCTCCGTCTGGGTGCGCAGGCGATCATACTCCTGCCCCAGCTCCTTCAGCCAGGCGGCCGCCCCGGCCCGCACCTGCTCCGCCCGGTCCGCCGCCCGGTCCTCCACGGCCTGGGCCCGGCGGTGGGCCTCCAGTTCCACCCCGGCGGTGCGCTCCTTCAGCTCCCGATAGGCCAGTGCGTCGGGCTCCAGTCCGGTGGCCTTCTCCGTCATCTCATCCAGCTGGGCGCTCAGGTCGGCCCGGTCGCTCTCTGCCCGCTCCAGCCGTCCGGTCAGCTCCTCCGTCCGGGCCCGCAGCTGCTCCAGCTCCTCCCCGGTCTGCTCCGTCTGGGCGCGCAGGCTGTCCCGCTCGTTCAGGGCGCTCTCCAGCTGCCGGCCCTGCTCCTCCAGCTTCTGCTGCAGCTCCTGCAGCTGCTGGGCGTGGTCCTTGGCCGTATTCTCTACAAAATTCAGCACATCCTGCTTATGAAAGCCGCCGAAGGCGACGCTGCGAAACTGATGATCCATGGGCTCTCCTCCCCATTCTCTCCGGGCTCTTGCCCGGGTTTTCTGTCATTTTACCACAGGTCCCGGAAAAAGACAACGATTTTGACAGCTTTTCCCCCGCACCGCCCCCCTATTTTAGCGGAAAACACCCCCGTTTTCATTGACGAAAGCGGCGGCAAATGGTATACTATCGTAGTTTTATTAAAGTGGAGAGGTGTGTCCGGAATGTGGGTGTCCGATCAGTGGCAGGACTATGAGCTTATCGACTGCGGCCGGGGGGAAAAGCTGGAGCGCTGGGGCGACCAGCTGCTGGTGCGGCCCGACCCCCAGGCCATCTGGAACACCCCCCGCGCCAACCGGGGCTGGAAGGTGAACGCCGGGCGGTACGCCCGCTCCTCCACCGGGGGCGGCCAGTGGCTGAACAAGTCCATGCCCCAGCGGTGGACGGTCGGCTACAGGGACCTCACCTTCAACATCAAGCCCATGAACTTCAAGCACACCGGCCTGTTCCCGGAGCAGGCGGCCAATTGGGACTGGGCGCGGCAGCAGATCACCGCCGCGGGCCGGCCCATCAGCGTGCTGAATCTGTTCGCCTATACCGGCGGGGCCACGGTGGCCTGCGCCGCCGCCGGGGCCACCGTATGCCATGTGGACGCGGCCAAGGGCATGGTCCAGTGGGCCCGGGAGAACGCCAGATCCTCCGGCCTTGAAAACGCCCCTATCCGCTGGATCGTGGACGACTGCGGCAAGTTCGTAGAGCGCGAGATCCGCCGGGGGCGGAGATACGACGCCGTCATCATGGACCCCCCCTCCTATGGCCGCGGCCCCACCGGCGAGGTGTGGAAGCTGGAGGATGACCTGTACCCCTTTGTAGAGCTGGTGTCCGGCGTGCTGTCCGACCACCCCCTGTTCATCATCCTCAACTCCTATACCACCGGTCTGGCCCCCAGCGTGGTCACCTACATTCTGGAGACGCTGGTCTCCAAGCGCTTTGGCGGACACACCGTCAGCGGCGAGCTGGGTCTGCCCGTCACCGAGAGCGGCCTGGTGCTGCCCTGCGGCGCCACCGGGCGGTGGCTGGCCGATCACACCTGAACGAGGTTTTAGTATGAACGAACCCATCATCAAAACTGAGCATCTGGAGTTCCGCTACACCGACGCCGAGGGGGTCACCCCCATCGTGCTGGACGGGGTGGATCTGGAGATCCGGCAGGGCTCCTTCGTGGCCGTGCTGGGCCACAACGGCAGCGGAAAGTCCACCCTTGCCAAGCACCTGAACGCCATTCTGCTGCCCTCTGGCGGCAAGGTGTACGTGCTGGGCATGGACACGGTGGACGAGCGTGACCTGCTGGACATCCGCCGCACCGTGGGCATGGTGTTCCAGAACCCGGACAACCAGATCGTTGCCAACGTGGTGGAGGAGGACGTGGCCTTCGCCCCGGAGAATCTGGGCGTCCCCTCTGACGAGATCCGCCGCCGGGTGGACGATGCCCTGAAGGCCGTTGGCATGTACGAGTACCGGGAGCACGCCCCCCACCTTCTGTCCGGCGGACAGAAGCAGCGGGTGGCCATCGCCGGCGTGATCGCCATGCAGCCCCGGTGCATCGTGCTGGACGAGCCCACCGCCATGCTGGACCCCATCGGCCGGGCGGACGTGCTGCGCACCATCCGCGCCCTGAACCGGGAGAAGGGCATCACCGTGGTGCTCATCACCCACCATATGGACGAGGCCGCCCAGGCCGACCGTCTGGTGGTCATGGCCAAGGGCAAGGTCGTGGCCGACGGCGCCCCCAAGCAGGTGTTTCAGGATGTAGAGGGCCTGAAGGCCGTGGGCCTGACGGTGCCCCAGACCACCCAGCTGCTGTGGGAGCTGCGGCTGGAGGGGCTGAACGTCCCTCTGGACGCTCTGAGCGACGAGGAGTGCGCCGCCGCCCTGCGCGATCTGCTGGCATGACCCCGGATCTGACCCCGCCCGGCGGGGCAGGTACCATCGAGATAAAGGATTGACGCCATTTGAAACCCATTATTGAGACTAAGGAGCTGACCCATATCTACTCCCCGGGCACGCCCTTTGAGAGCGTGGCCCTGGATCACGTGGACTTCACCGCCTACGAGGGGGAGTATCTGGGCATCATAGGCCACACGGGCTCCGGCAAATCCACCCTGATCCAGCACCTGAACGGTCTGCTCAAGCCCACCTCCGGACAGGTGCTCTTCCGGGGGGAGGACATCTGGACCGACCCCAAACGCACCCTTCAGACCCGTTTCCATGTGGGGCTGGTGTTCCAGTATCCCGAGTATCAGCTGTTTGAGGAGACGGTATACAAGGACATCGCCTTCGGCCCCGGCAACATGGGTCTGGAGCCGGAGGAGATCGACCGCCGGGTACGGGAAGCCGCCCGCTTCGTGGGTCTGCGGGATGACCAGCTGGACAAGTCCCCCTTCGAGCTGTCCGGCGGCCAGAAGCGCCGGGTGGCCATCGCCGGCGTCATCGCCATGGAGCCGGAGGTGCTCATTCTGGACGAGCCCACCGCCGGGCTGGACCCCGTGGGCGTAGAGTCCATTCTGGCCAATATCCGGGACTACCATCTGGCCCACAATGCCACCATCATCCTGGTGTCCCACTCCATGGAGGATGTGGCCCGCACCGTCGACCGCCTTGTGGTGGTCAACGATGCCCGCATCCCCTTCTGCGGCACCCCCCGTCAGGTGTTCCAGCACGGGGACGAGCTGGAGAAGATGGGACTGGGCGTGCCCCAGATGACCCGGGTGTTCCACCGCCTGCGGGCCATGGGGGTGGACATCGACCCCTCGGTCTACACCATCGAGCAGGCGAAGGCGGCCGTTCTGGCCAAGCTGGGAAAGGGGGCGGTGTAAATGGCGCTGAAGGACATCACCCTGGGCCAGTATTTCCCCGGCAATTCCCCCGTCCACCGGCTGGACCCCCGCACCAAGCTCATCGCCGTCACCCTGTATATCGTGGCCCTGTTCCTGGCCAAGTTCTTCCTGACCTACGCCATCCTGTTCCTTGTGCTGGCCGGGGCGGTAAAGATCTCCAAAGTGCCCCTGAAGTCCCTGGTGGGGGGCATGAAGCCCATCGCTCTGGTGGTCGTACTGACGGCCATCCTGAACCTGTTCTACACCCCCGGCACCCATGTACTGGTGAGGTTCTGGGTCCTGACCATCACCCTGGAGGGCGTGTTCCAGGCCTTCTTCATGGTCATCCGCATCCTGATGCTCATCTCCGGCTCCTTCCTGCTGACCTACACCACCTCCCCCATCCTGCTGACGGACGGGCTGGAGTCTCTGCTGGGCCCGCTGAAGAAGCTGCGTGTGCCGGTGCATGAGCTGGCCATGATGATGTCCATCGCCCTGCGGTTCATCCCCACCCTGATCGAGGAGACGGACAAGATCATGTCCGCCCAGCGGGCCCGGGGGGCCGATTTCGAGTCTGGCAGCCTGATGCGCCGGGCCAAGGCCCTGATCCCCCTGCTGGTGCCCCTGTTCATCTCCGCCTTCCGCCGGGCCGACGAGCTGGCGGTGGCCATGGAGTGCCGCTGCTACCACGGGGGCGAGGGGCGCACCCGCCTGCGCCAGCTGAAATACACCGCCATGGACAAGGCGGTCATCGCCCTGTTCCTGGCCATCACCGTGGGCATCGGTGTGCTGGGGCGCTTCGGCCTGTAAGCTCATTTTTTGCCGGTCTCCGGGAGGTGACAAGTTGGAACGGAATATCGCCCTGAAGCTGATGTACAACGGCACCGCCTATCACGGCTGGCAGGTGCAAAAAAACGCCGTCTCCGTGGCAGAGACGCTGGAGAAGGCCCTGGCCACCGTGGTGTGCCACCCGGTGAAGTGCACCGGCGCGGGCCGCACCGACGCCGGCGTCCACGCCGAGGTCTATATCGCCAACTTCCGCACCGCCTCCACCATCCCCTGCGACCGCATCCCCCTGGCGGTGAACACCCGCCTGCCCAACGACATCGTAGTGGTCAAGGCCACGGAAGTCCCCATGGCGTTCAACGCCATCGGCTCCTGCCACCGGAAGGAGTACACCTACCGCATCTACAACTCCCGCCTGGGCAACCCCTTCTATGTGGACCGGGCGTGGTTCTACCCCAAGCACCTGGACGAGACCGTGATGCAGCGGGCGGCCAGCCAGTTCGTGGGCACCCACGACTTCCGCGCCGTGCGCTCCGTGGGCACCGAGACCCGCACCACCGTGCGCACCGTGCACTACTTCGACGTGTCCCGCGCCGGGGACCTGATAGAGTGTAAGGTGTGCGCCAACGGCTTTCTTTACAACATGGTGCGGGCCATGGCGGGCACCATCGTCTACGCCGCCGAGGGCAAGCTCTCCCCCGAGGACATCCCCGCTATCCTCGCCTCCGGCAACCGCACCCTGGCCGGGCCCACCGTGCCCCCGGGAGGGCTTTACATGACAAATCTCTGGTATGATGAGGACGTACTGTAATGGCCAAGGATACGCCGAAAAAACCGAACCTGTTCCTGCGTGCGCTGGCGCTGGCGGTCACCGCCGCTCTGGTGCTGGGGGCGCTGCTTCTGGTGGTGAACTGGGACCGCTATGATCTGGACGCGCTGAAAGGCTGGCTGGCCCGCCGCTCCCTGTCCGCTGACGAGACGGGAACGGGGGCCGCGTTTTCCTACTCCGGCGGCGGAAAGCAGTCCGCCGCCCTGCTGGACAGCGGCGTGGTCTTTGCCGGGGACGCCGGCGCCCACTACTACTCCCTGTCCGGCCAGCTGTATGCCGAGGCCGTCACCCCCCTGGCGGACCCTGTGCTCTCCGCCGGACACCGCTCCGCCGTGGTCTATGACGCCGGGGGGCAGCAGCTGTACGCATACCGCAGCGGACAGCAGACCTTCTCTCTCACCCTGCCCGCCGGCGGACAGCTGCTGTCCGCCCGAAGCAGCGACAGCGGCTGGCTGGCCGTCACAGCCCAGACCAGCGGCTACCGCGGCGTGGTAACGGTATACGACGATGCAGGCGAAAAGGTCATCGACATCAGCCTGTCCTCCGCCTTTGTGGCGGACGCCGCGGTCTCCCCCGACAAAAAGTCCGTGGCTGTGGTCACCATGGGGCAGGCGGAGGGCTCCTTCCTCAGCCAGCTGCTGATCTACCCCACTGACGCCTCCCAGCCCTCGGCCACTGTCTCCCTGGGCAGCGAGACGGTGCTGGAGCTGGAGTATGAACAAGAGCACATCTGGGTGCTCACCGACAGCGGAGTGCATATCCTGACCGCCGACGGCTCGTCCGACACGGCCTGCTCCTTCGGCCGCAGCTATCTGAAGGGCTTCAGCTTCGGGGGCGACGGCTTCGCCCTGCTGCTCCTGGGCCGCTACCGGGCGGGCGCCGCCACCCAGGCGGTGGCCATCGGGCCGGACGGCGCCGCTCTGGCCGATCTGGAGCTGCGGGACCAGGTGCTGGACTACGACGCCGCGGGCAGCGGCTTTGCCCTGCTCACCGGCGACGCGCTGACCATCTACAGCCAGACGGGGGAGCTGCGCTCCGCCCTGAACGACACCCAGGGGGCCAGGTACACCGCCCTTTCCCCCGACGGCTTCGCCCTGCTGGCCACCCAGCAGGAGGCGTGGTTCTATCTGCCCAACTGAGGGCACTGCCTTGAAAGGAGGCTCCCTGTGGATCCAATTTTGATCGACCTGCTGGCCGCAGCCGCTCTGCTGCTGTGCGTCATCCAGGGCTACCGCAAGGGCTTTGTGCTCACCCTGTGCGGCTTTCTGGCCCTGTTCGTGGCCCTGATCGGGGCATATTTTGTGGCTGACGCCCTGGCCGGCCCGGTGAGCCAGCTGCTGCTGCCCCTGATCCAGAGCCGGCTGTCCGCCGCCGTATCCGCCCAGACCTCCGCCGCGGCGGACGGCGTGACTCTGCCCGCCCTGCTGGAGGCCCTGCGCAGCTCCGAGTTTTACAAGCAGTTCGTCTCCGCCGTGGAAAACGCCGTGAGCGAGGGGATCATCGCCGCGGCGGGCGGCCTGATCAGCTCCACCGCCGCCTTCATCGCCGCCCGGATCGCCTGGCTGGTGCTGTATGTGCTGTCCTTTGTGCTGATCCTGATCCTGTGGTGCATCCTCAGCCACGCCTTGGATCTGGCCTTCCGCCTGCCCGTGCTGTCCGGCCTGAATCACTGGTCCGGCGCCCTGCTGGGGCTGGTCAAGGGCGTTGTGGTGGTCTACGCCGCCGCCTGGCTGCTGAAAGACAGCCTGCTGCCCCCCGACCTGGCGGAGCAGACCCATCTGGTGCGGTTCTTTTACGCCTACATCCCCATGCTGCTGACTCCCTGATACCCAGGACAAATTATCCATACACCCAGTTCACGACGAGTTCACATTTCCGGTGTACGGTATGAATGGGTCCGGCTGGGCCATCCCGGGCCGGACTATCTACTATCTCCCGAGAGGAGCGATCATATGAAACCAAGTCTCTGTTCCCGCTGCGGCAAGAACGTGGCGGTCATCTTTATCACCAAGGTAGAGGGCGGCCAGACCAAGACCGAGGGCCTTTGCCTGAAATGCGCCAAGGAACTGGGCATCAAGCCGGTGAACGACATGCTCACCCAGCTGGGCGTGGGGGATGAGGACATCGACAAGCTGTCTGAGGACCTCACCTCCACCTTGGGCAACTCCGACGAGCTGGCCTCCATAGCCTCAATGCTGGGCGCGCAGTCCGCCGATGAAAATGACGGGGATGACGAGGACGACACCGGACGCACGGCCACCTTTCCCTTCCTCAACCAGCTGTTTGGGGCCGCCCCGCCCGCGCAGAAGTCCGAGCAGGGGGAAACTCCGCCCCCCCGTGGCGACAAATCCGCCGCCCCCAAGGCCCCCAAGCGGAAGTACCTCAGCGACTACTGCATCTCCCTGACCCAGAAGGCCCGGGACGGCAAGCTGGACCAGTTGGTGGGCCGCGAGCGGGAGATCCAGCGGGTCATCCAGATCCTGAACCGGCGGCAGAAGAACAATCCCTGCCTGATCGGTGAGCCCGGCGTAGGCAAGACTGCCATCGCCGAGGGGCTGGCTCTGGCCATCGAGAAGAAGCAGGTGCCCTATAAGCTGCTGGACAAGGAGGTCTATCTTCTGGACCTTACCGCCCTGGTGGCGGGCACTCAGTTCCGCGGCCAGTTCGAAAGCCGCATGAAGGGCCTGATCGAAGAGATCCGCCGCATCGGCAACATCATCCTGGTCATTGACGAGGTACACACCATCGTGGGCGCCGGGGACGCCGAGGGTTCTATGAACGCCGCCAACATCCTCAAGCCTGCCCTGTCCCGCGGCGAGATCCAGGTCATCGGCGCCACCACCCTGACGGAGTACCGCAAACACATCGAGAAGGACTCCGCTCTGGAGCGGCGTTTCCAGCCTGTGCTGGTGGAGGAGCCCTCCATCGCCGACAGCGTCAAGATCCTGGAGGGCATCGCCCCCTACTACGCCAATTTCCACCGGGTGACCATCTCCAAGGAGATGTGCCGCATGGCGGTGACCATGAGCGAGCGGTATATCACCGATCGATACTTGCCGGACAAGGCCATCGACCTGCTGGACGAGGCCTGCTCCAACGTGAACCTGCATAATCAGAGCCTGGCCCGCCTGGCTCAGGTGGACAAGGAGCTGGCCGACCTGGCCAAGGAGAAGGAGGTCATGACCGCCGCCGCCACGGACGAGGCCTATCAGCGGCTGGCCGCCATCCGCAGCATGGAGCTGCGGCTCCAGGCCGAGCGGGAGAGCCTGACGGAGCAGGGAGACCCGCCCCTGACCGCCGCCCACCTGGCCAACGTGATCGAGCTGTGGACCAACATCCCCGCCAGTCAGGTGGAGGAGCAGGAGTATGAGCGCCTGTCCAAGCTGGAGGACCGGCTGAAGGCCCACGTCATCGGTCAGGACCAGGCCGTGGCCGCCGTAGCTGCCGCCGTCCGCCGGGGCCGGGTGGGCATCAGTCCCAAACGCAAGCCCGTGTCCTTCATCTTCGTAGGCTCCACCGGAGTTGGCAAGACGGAGCTGGTGAAGCAGCTGGCCGCCGATCTGTTCAACGCCCCCGACGCTCTGATCCGTCTGGACATGTCCGAGTACATGGAGAAATACTCCGTCTCCCGCATCATCGGCTCCGCCCCCGGCTATGTGGGCTATGACGACGCGGGGCAGCTGACGGAGAAGGTGCGGCGCAAGCCCTACTCCGTGGTGCTGTTCGACGAGATCGAGAAGGCCCACCCCGACGTGCTGAACATCCTGCTGCAGATCTTGGACGACGGCCGCATCACCGACAGCCAAGGCCGGGTGGTGAACTTTGAGAACACCGTCATCGTCATGACCTCCAACGCCGGCAGCGGCGTCAAGACAGGCAGCGTGGGCTTTGACCGCACCGCCGATCAGCAGGGCCGCGACCGGGCCATGAAGGCCCTGCAGGAGTTCCTGCGGCCGGAGTTCCTCAACCGGGTGGACGAGGTGGTCTACTTCAACCAGCTCACCCAGGAGGACTTCAAGAAGATCGCCGCCCTGATGCTGGAGGAACTGCGGGCCAGCCTGGCCGACCGGGGGATCACCTTCTCCTGGGAGGGCTCCCTGCTGGACTATCTGGTGGAGAAGTCCTTCTCCGCCCAATACGGCGCCCGCAACCTGCGCCGCCGGATCCAGAAGGATCTGGAGGACGCCATCGCCAGCCGCATCATCGATAACTGGCAGCACCCCGTCACCCAGATCCGCGCCGCCGCCCCCGGCGGCCAGCTGGAGCTGCTGACGCTGTAGATCCAGGCATAAAAAATCCCCCGCTTTCTTACGAAGGCGGGGGGGGATTTTTTTAGACTTTTAAGGTTCTGTGGCCGGTTCCAAAAGGGTGATCGTCTTTTTGTCCATGTCCAGACGGCAGCGCGCGCCGTAGGGGATGACGCCGATGGGCTCCGCGTGGCCGAAGTTCACATTGCACAGGATGGGCAGCTCCGGGCGTCCGCTCTCCTGCCCCACCACGGTGCGGTAGACCTCTTTATAGGGCTGGTATTTGCTGCGCCGGGCGGGCTTGCCCACCAGGACGCCCTTTATCACATCGAACAGCCCCTGGGCCGCCAGGTTCCGCAGGATCCAGGTGAGGTATGTGGTGGACATGTCCTCCTCGCTGGTCTCCAGGAACATGATCTTGCCCCGCCACTGCTCCTTTGTGGGCCAGATAGAGGTGCCCATCACCTCGATGAACACATCCAGACAACCGCCCAGCAGCTCGCCCTCCACTGTGCCTCCGCCCTGCACCACCTCGTAGCCGATCTCCTCCGGGTGATAGGGCTTCAGGGTGTTCATATTCTTCTCATCCCACCAGATCTTCTCGTCCTCGTCGTCGTACCAGTAGGGGGCAGACGGGATGTCCAGCGTGGGCTTGGGACAGAACAGGGTGTCCCGGATCATGGCGGCGGTATAGTCGTTGACCCTCACATACTCCGAAAAGTTGGTCATCACGCTGGCCCCGTAATAGGACATCACCCCCGCCTTATAGAGCATGAGGTGGTTGGACGTGGTGTCGGAGAAGCCGGTAAATATCTTGGGGTCTCGGGCCAGCACATCGAAGTCGATATAGGGCAGCAGACGGATGGTGTCCTCCCCGCCGATGGCGTTGAACACCCCTCTGATCTCCGGGTCGCGGAAGGCGTCCATCAGGTCGGCGGCCCGGGCCTCCGGGTGGCGGTAGAGGTAGTCCCGCCCCTTCAGGGCGTTGGGCATCACCCGCACCTTCAGGCCGTAGTCCTCCTCCAGCCGCCGCCGGGCGATGTCCAGCTTGTGGATGGCCCAGGGCTCCCCCAGGGTCCCCGCGGACAGGCTGACGATAGCTACAGTGTCGCCGGGGCTCAGATGTCTGGGTTTTTTCATATGGCTCCCTCCTCCAGTCTGGCCCGCAGACCGGAATACCGCCGGGTCTGGCGGTCGTTGCGGACCATCCCGGCCACCACGCCGTCATCCCCTACGATGATGAGCAGCTCCCGCGCCCGGGTGATGGCGGTGTACAGCACCCCCCGGGTCATGAGCATAGGGGCCCCGTCCAAGGCGGCCAGGATCACCGCCCGGTACTCGCTGCCCTGTGCCTTGTGGACGGTGACGGCAAAGGCGGGCTCCAGCTCACCCAGCATATCGGGTGCATATTCCACCACCTTACCGTCGAAGTCCACGGCGATGCATTCCCCGTCGATGGCCCGGATGACCCCGATGTCCCCGTTGAACATGCCCATGCCGGCGTTGGCCGTGCCCTGCTCCCGCCACAGGATGTCATAGTTGTTCTTTACCTGCATCACCCGGTCACCCGCCCGGAAGATCCAGTCGCCGAAGCGCCGCTCCCCTTTTCCTTCC
Source organism: uncultured Oscillospiraceae bacterium (assembly GCA_934659475.1). GTDB lineage: Bacteria > Bacillota > Clostridia > Oscillospirales > Oscillospiraceae > Lawsonibacter. Next base: position 1,255 of record CAKUHX010000002.1, on the reverse strand, counting down.
CCCGGGGGATTCAGGGCGGCCTGAAGGGCCTGATTCAGGTTGGCAGTGCCGGTGCCCCGCCTTCTGGTGGGGGACAGCACCTGGATCTGGTCCGCCGGGATGCCCATCCGCTCGGGCAGACGGCGGCGGCACAGGTCCACGATGGTGTCCACTGCGCTCTGGCCGTCCCGGCGGGTGAGGAAAAAGAAGTCGTTGTCGTTGCGCTTCAGGTCGGGCAGCTGGCCGCAGTCCACCATGTGGGCGTTGCGGATGATGGCGCTCTGGGCCGCCTGGCGGAAGATCTCCGTCAGCCGAACGGTTGGCACCGTCCCGCTGCGGATCAGGTCAGAGAACAGATTTCCCGGCCCAACGGAGGGCAGCTGGTCCGGGTCGCCCACCAGCACCAGGCGGCAGTCCCCCCGCAGGGCCTGGAGCAGGGCGGCCATCAGCGTCACGTCTACCATAGACGTCTCGTCCACGATGACCGCGTCGGCACTCAGGGGCTCGTCGGCGTCGTGGGTGAAGACCAGCTTGCCCGTGTGGGGATCAAAGGCGGTCTCCAGCAGGCGGTGGATGGTGGAGGCCTCCGTCCCGCACAGCTCCCCCAGGCGCTTGGCCGCCCGGCCTGTGGGGGCGGCCAGGGCGGTATCCAGGCCCATGGCCTCGAACAGGGCCAGCACGCCCCGGAGACAGGTGGTCTTGCCCGTGCCCGGCCCGCCGGTGAGCAGCATCACCTGGCGCTGGGCAGCCAGCTCCACCGCCTGGCGCTGCTGGGGGGCATAGGTGATGCCCTGCTCCCGCTGGATGCGCCGCAGCAGCCCCTCCATGTCGCTGGGGGGCAGCAGTTCGTTCTCGCTCATCTCCCGGATGCGCCAGGCGATGAGCGTCTCCGCCTCGTACAAGCTGGGGAGATAGACCCCGTCCTGTCCGGCCACCCGCTCCCGCTCCACGCAGCCCCGGGTGGCCAGGTCGTCCAGACAGTCCTCCAGCTCCTCTCCAGGCACGCTGAGCAGCTGGGCGGTGGCCCCCACCAGCTTGCCCTGGGGCAGAAAGGTGTGGCCGTTATTCAGATTGTGGGCCAGCTCGAACAGCAGGCCGGCCTCCAGCCGCTGGGGGTCCTCCGTCTCCACCCCCAGGGACAGGGCCAGGGCGTCGGCCTGGGCAAAGTCTACGCCGAACTCCTCCCCCACCAGCAGATAGGGGTTGGCCTTCAGGGCCTCCAACGCCACGTCGCCATAGCACCGGCGCAGCTGGGGCACCAGCTCCAGGGGCAGAC
>CAKUHX010000001.1 GCA_934659475.1 uncultured Oscillospiraceae bacterium | reverse complement strand
CCGCCCTTGGCGCCGCCGATGGGCAGGCAGGTCAGAGCATCCTTATAGACCTGCTCGAAGCCCAGGAACTTGATGATGGACAGGTTGACGGAGGGGTCAAAACGCAGGCCGCCCTTGAACGGGCCAAGAGCCGCGTTGAACTGAACGCGGTAGCCGCGGTTGACGTGCCAAACATGATCGTCGTCCTCCCAAGTGACGCGGAAGGAGATAGCGCGCTCGGGCTCGATCATGCGCTCCAGCAGGCAGACCTTCTCATACTCGGGGTGAGCGTCGATGACGGGCTCCAGAGAAGTCAGCACTTCCTCAACAGTCTGCAGGAACTCGGGCTCGTTGGCGTTCTTAGCCTTGGTAGCCTCGAGGACCTTTTCAATGTACTTGTTCATTGGGATCTTCCTCCTGTTATTATAAATTTTAGGTGGATCTCCTCTGTTTTCTCACCGAAAACGGTGCGGGGGCATGTTTCCTTGTTTCCTCGTCTATAGAATATCACAAAAGGAGTATAAGTAAATAAAGTTTTTAACTGTAGCTTCTACAGTTTTTTAATTGTAAGCGGGTTACTTCCGTTATTTCCGACAGAGGATCGCCCATTAAAATTGTCCGAAATGCACAAGCAGTTTCCTTTTTATCCCATTTTTTCCATTGTGTTTTGCAATACTTTGTTAATCAAATGCCAATCCTAAATAGCCTGTGGCCGACCAGTCCCATTTTTTAGACGTCTTCCAGTCGTTCCACTTCAACATAGCGAATTTTTTCTCATCTTCCGGGGCATTTTTCGGGTCCACGGGGGTACGCAGCTGCCACCGGGCACCGGAGGCCAGTTCGCCCAGGGCGGACAGCGCCGCAGCCCGGGCCTCCGGCGGGCCCAACAGCTCTTTGCACACCATGCGGCCCTCCCCCGCCCCCTCGGCGCACAGGCAGAAGGGCCCCTCCAGGCAGGTGCCCCCGTACAGGCCGCCGCCGTCTACAGCACAGCAGCCCGCCTGGAAGGCCAGTGCCTGCTCCGGGTAGCGGATATAGGGCTGGCCCGTCTGCTCCAGCAGCCGGTCCCGCAGGGCGCCGTACTCCTCTGGGGACAGGGGACGCAGGGCCACATCCTCCCGCCGGGGAGGCAGCTGGACCAGCTCCCGCTGGGTCAGCACAAAACACTCCCGGAAGCCGTTGGCCCCGAAGAACTCATGGAGGGAGGGCTGGGCCGGAACAGTGGTCACCGCGGGGATGGACAGGCTTTTGAAATACTCATCCGCCCAGGCCAGCAGCGCCCCGGACATCCCCCGGCCCCGGCAGTCGGGGTGGGTGGCCACGGCGTAGAGATAGGCCGCCCGGAAGTCCCCCTGCCCGGGGACGCGGAACACGGTGTCGAACCAGGCGGACATGGAGCGCACCGCGCCCCCCTCCTCCAGCACGATCACCCGCTCCGGACGGTAGTAAGTGCGGTAAAAGTTGTCGATATAGGCGTCCTCGTCCCCGAAGGCCAGCTGCCACAGCTGCCGCTGGGCGGGTATATCCTCCGGCACGGAGGTGCGGATGTTCCACATAGCGTTCTTCTCCTTTGATCTTCTCTCCCGCCCGCAGGGCGGAAGCACTCATCGGTCTCTTATCAGCTTTCTGACCGCGGCGTACACCGCCCCGCCCACAGCCAGCGAGATCAGGCTTTTCAGCAGGACCATATGGGTCACGCTGGCCCAAAAGTAGGTCAGCGTATCCGCCTCCAGCTTGATGCGCCACCCGGGGATCAGGTAGCAGCAGGCCAGATAGGCAGCAACAAAGGCGGCGATACCAAATACGGCGGATAAACATTTCCCTTTCATAACAGCACCTCCAGTTCTGTTCTCCAGTGTTTTTTATAAATACGAAAGACAAAAACCCCTGCCGCCGCGTCCAGGCGGGCGCTTCAGCAGGGGTTGTTTTCAGCGGCTCAATACTCGCCGTAAATGTCGCTCTTCTTGGGCATGATCAGGGCACAGATCAGATAGGCCAGCAGGCCCACGCCCCACAGGAAAAAGGCCAGCACCCAGACCACGCGGACGATGGTGGGGTCGATGCCGAAATACTCCGCAAAGCCTCCGCACACGCCCAGCAGCTTCTTGTCCGGGCCATCCAGCCGATACAGCTTCTTTCCGTCCATAAACGATTCCTCCTTACTATGCACGCTCCCCTTGGGGAATGTCTCGTTGTCCTTACTATACACCGGCCGCGAAAAAATAACATAAAGAGAAGATTAAAAAACGCTTATTTTTTCTCCACCGCGGCCACCAGGTCGCCGTTGGCGTTGAAGCACACCCGGCGGATGGTGTTGCCGGTGTTCTTGGTGATGTCGTCCATGCGCAGGCTCTCGGTGACCGTGGACTCCAGAGAGAAAGCCGCGCCGTGGCGCTTGGCCCGGCCGGTGCGGCCGATGCGGTGGACGTAGTCCTCATTGTGCTCCGGGATGTCAAAGTTGAACACCGCGTCCACGTCGTCGATGTCCAGGCCCCGGGCGGCCACATCGGTGGCCGCCAGCACCCGCAGCTGGCCGTCCCGGAACTTCTGCAGGGTCTTTTCCCGCACCCGCTGCTGGATGTCCCCGTGGATCGCCTCGCAGGAGATGCCCCGCATCTGCAGCAGGCCCGCCAGCCGGTCGGTCATGTTCTTGGTGTTGCAGAAGGCGATCACCCGGTCATAGCCCCCCATGTCCAGCAGGCGGGCCAGAGTGTCCGCCTTGCGGCTGCGGTCTACCTCCATGCGGTACTGGACGATGTCGGGCTTGTTCTCCTGGTCGGCCTGGACGGTGATCTCCACCGGTTCCCGCTGGTATACCCAGGAGATGTCCAGCACCTCCCGGCTGATGGTGGCGGAGAACATGCCCAGGTTCTTCCGCTTGGGCATCAGATCCAGGATGTGGGTCACATCCCGGACAAAGCCCATGTCCAGCATCCGGTCGGCCTCGTCCAGCACCACGGTCTGCACCTTATCCAGGCGCACCGTGCGGCGCTTTACATGGTCCATCAGGCGGCCGGGGGTGGCTACCACGATCTGGGGGGCCTTCTTCAGCTGGGTGATCTGCTTATCGATGGGCTGGCCGCCGTATAGGCAGACCACCCGCACCCCCTCCTTGAAGGCGCACAGGTCCCGCAGCTCGTCCCGGATCTGGATGGCCAACTCCCGGGTGGGGGCCAGCACAAGACCGGTGACCTCGCTGCCCTCGGGGTCGGTGTGCTCCACCATGGGGATGCCGAAGGCAAAGGTCTTGCCCGTGCCCGTGGGGGCCTTGGCGATGACGTCCTTCCACTCCATAAAGTAGGGGATGGCCCCGGCCTGCACCGGGGTGGCCTGGACATAGCCCTTCTTGTCGATGGCCCGCATCACCTCGTCGGACAGATGCAGGTCGGTGTACTTCATCTCTTCGTTCACGGTCTGGCCGTTGATATCCATGCTGTATTTCTCCTTTTCTTCTCCCGGCGGCGCGGCCGGGCACGTTCAGCAAAGATCCAAGGCCGACCCAATTTTTCTCCACGCCGTTTTCCTCCGGCGCGGCCCCAGATCTGCGGGGAACACTTCCCCATTTTGCAGTTTACCTTTCTATTATAGCCGCGGCTGCCGTCTTTGTCTACAGCAAAAAGCCGGGACCGCGATGCGGTCCCGGCTTTTGAAAGCGACGATCAGTGCATCAGGCACAGTACCAGCGTGAGCACCACCCAGACGATGGCCACCCACTTGGTCCACCGGGCAAGCTTGGCGTCCAGGCTCTTGGCCTTATTCTTGGACAGGAAGGTGTCTGCACCGCCAGCAATGGCGCCGGACAGGCCGGCAGACTTGCCGGACTGGAGCATGACCACGGCCACCAGGATCAGGGACAGGACCACTTGAATAATGGTAAGAGCGAGCTGCATAATTTTCGTTCCTTTCAAAGCCCCCGCAGGGGCGAAAATTCATTTCACCGGACCGTTCCGATCCGGACGCAGAGAAGATGATACCACATTCGCCGAAAAATTGCAAGGGATTTTCCCGTTTTCTCCCCATTTTCTCTGAAAACACAGGGGATCGGGGCAGTGGGCGGCGGCTCACACAAGATGGACGGGCCCGCTGTCCTTTCGGCGGTAGTACACCACCCCGGACTCCACCGTCAGCTCCACCTGATCCAGGTCCAGCAGGAAGTCCAGCAGAAAGTGGACGTTCCGCTCGTAGTACAGGCCGCGGCGGGGGCGGTGGGAGTGGAGCTCCAGCTTCTGCACCAACAGCTCTGTCACCTGGCAGAAGTTCCGGGGCATGTCCAGCAGATCCTTCACCGCCTGGGCCCGGCTGAGCACCAGCTGCTGGTTCTGCCGCACCAGTTCTTCGATCTCCGCCCCGGTGCAGATGCCCCGGTGGGCCGCGATATACAGCTCGCAGCCCAAGCCGGGCAGCTTTTCCCGGCTGTCCACCATCATTTTCAGGGACAGGCCGTAGGGCAGCTTGGCGCCCAGCTTCTCCCCGCACAGCACAGCGTCGGCGGCGTAGCACACGTTGTCCGGGGTGATCAGGCTCACGTGGCCCACGGAGTGGCCCGGGGTATGCACCACCCGGAAAGTGCGGCCCTCCACTTCGAAGTGGCCGTCCTCTGGAGGATAGTAACAGTCCGGCTGGTGGATCAGGCACTCCGAGTCCTCCCGGATCATCCCCACCGGCAGGGTGATGAAGTAGCATTTCAGGCTGAGCAGGCTGCGGCAGAGGCCGGCCTCCTCCGGCGTGAGCCACACCTTCGTGCCGTATTTTTCCTGAAAGTAGCGGTTGCTGGCGCAGTGGTCCACATGGGCGTGGGAACACAGCACCGCCGCCGGGGTCAGGCCGTGCTCCAGCAGGGTGTTCTCCAGATCCTCCCGCTCCTCCAAAAGGCCGGTGTCCAGCAGGATGCACTTCCCGTTGTCCAGCAGATACAGGGGGATCAACTCTTCCCCCTCCAGCACATAGGTGTTTTCTTTTACCCGGGTCAGCTTCATCGGTCTTCTCCTCTGTGTTTCTCCGCTTTTTGGCGGGACGGATCCATTTTCAAATATACCATCAGAACGGCCACATCCGCCGGGGACACGCCGGACACCCGCCCGGCCTGGCCCAGGTTCAGGGGGCGGATCTGGGCCAGCTTCTGCCGGGCCTCCAGCCGCAGGCCGGTGATGGCGTGGTAGTCTATGCCTCCGGGCATAGGATAGTCCTCCAGACGGCGCATCTCCTCCACCTGCCGCAGCTGGCGCTGGATGTAGCCGTCATACTTCACGGCGATCTCCACCCCCTGGCGCTGCTCCGCCGTCAGCTCCGGCCGCTCCGGATCCAGAGGGGCCAACTCCTCATAGGTCACCCCCGGGCGGCGCAGCAGGTCGGCCAGCCGCACCCCGTTGGGGGCCTCCGGCTGCCCATGGGCGGCCAGCAGGGCGGACAGCGCCGCCCCCGGGGCCGCGCCGGCGTGTTCCAAGCGCTTCTGCTCCCGCTCCACAGCGGCGTATTTGGCCTGTACCCCCTCATATTCCTCCCGGCTGACCAGGCCCAGCTCATACCCGATGGGCACCAGCCGCCGGTCGGCGTTGTCCTGCCGGTGGAGCAGGCGATACTCCGTCCGGCTGGTCATCATGCGGTAGGGCTCGTTGGTGCCCTTGGTCACCAGGTCGTCGATGAGCACACCGATATACCCCTGGTCCCGGCGAAGAATAAAGGGCGACTGGCCCCTGATCTTCCGGGCGGCGTTCACCCCGGCCACAAAGCCCTGCACCGCCGCCTCCTCGTAGCCGGAGGAGCCGTTGAACTGCCCCGCTCCGTACAGGCCGGAAATTGCCTTAGTCTCCAGGGTGGGCAGCAGCTGGGTGGGGTCCACGCAGTCGTACTCGATGGCATAGGCCGCCCGGGTCATCTCCGCATGCTCCAGGCCGGGGATGGTGTGCAGCATCTCCACCTGCACCTCCTCGGGCAGGGAGGAGGAGAAGCCCTGGATGTACAGCTCCTCTGTATCCAAGCCCATGGGCTCGATGAACAACTGGTGGCGCTCCTTTTCCGGAAAGCGCTCCACCTTGGTCTCGATAGACGGGCAGTACCGGGGGCCCACCCCCTGGATGGTGCCGTCGTACAGGGGGGAGCGGCTGAGGTTGTCCCGGATGATACGGTGGGTGGCCTCGTTGGTATAGGTCAGGTAGCACACCGCCCGGTTCTCCGGCGGAGTCCGGGTGTGAAGGGAAAAGCACAGGCCGTCCTCCTCCCCCCGCTGGATCTCCATTTTGGAAAAGTCTACGCTGCGGGCGTTCACCCGGGGGGGCGTACCTGTCTTGAACCGGCGGATGGACAGCCCCAGATCCACCAGGCACCGGGTCAGGGGCAGGGCGGCCATCAGGCCGTCCGGCCCGGACTGGCGCACCACGTCGCCGATGATGGTGCGCCCCCCAAGATAGGTGCCCGTGGCGATCACGGCGGCCTTCACGCGGTACACCGCCCCAGTGTGGGTGACCACGGCGGACACCGCCCCGTGCTCCGTGCGCACGGCCACGATCTCCGCCTGCTTCACCCACAGGTCCTCCTGCCGCTCCAGGGTATGCTTCATCACCTTCTGATACTCCCGCCGGTCGGCCTGGGCCCGCAGGGACCACACCGCCGGACCCTTGCCCCGGTTGAGCATCCGGTACTGGATGCAGGCTCTGTCAGCGGCCCGGCCCATCTCGCCCCCAAGGGCGTCCAGCTCCCGCACCAGATGGCCCTTCCCCGTGCCGCCGATGGCGGGGTTGCAGGGCATGTTGCCCACCGCGTCCAGATTTACAGTGAAGCACAGGGTGCGCAGACCCAGACGGGCGGCGGCGAGGGCCGCCTCGATGCCCGCGTGGCCGGCCCCAATGACCGCAATATCAAATCGTCCTGCGTCGTATTCTCTCATACTCAGATCCCAAACCTCTTCTCTCCGGCCGCGCGGGTACCCGGGGATTTTCAAAATGCTCGGGACGAATGGATCGTCCCTCCGCAAATTGATTTTTCAAATCAATTTTACGCGCAAAGCGCGTCCCGGCTTCGCCGGGGCCCTGGGTGGCCGGCCCCAATGACCGCAATATCAAATCGTCCTGCGTCGTATTCTCTCATAATGTTTTCTGCTCCAAATCACAGCTCATACATATCGTCAGGTGCGTTTCCGCGCATCTCCCACGGTCAGATGGCTCCCTCTGACGAGGGAGCTGTCAGCCGTCAGGCTGACTGAGGGAGAGAATTTCTCCGGGAGCTGCACCTTTTGTCTCTCCCTCCGTCAAAACCTTCGGTTTTGCCACCTCCCTCGTCAGAGGGAGGCTTAGAGCCGGTGCAGACACGCTCCCGCGCTCCACAATAATTTTGTATTTTACCACTTTTCCCCCATCCCCGCAAGACTTTCGCCCCCTCCGGCCCCCATTTCATCTTGAATCCCATCTCCTTTTTGTGCTATACTAAAGAGTGATATTGCATTTTCTGCCATATGCAGCCGGAAGGGAGGGGACACAATGAAATATCAGGCATGGAGCGTGGCCACCTCCGACCCCGCGGGCCGGGCCGCCCTGGAGCAGGCCGGGGTATCCCCCCTGCTGGCGGCCGTGCTGTCAGCCCGGGGGGTGGACACGGCGGAGCAGGCCCGACAGCTGCTGTTCCCGCCCCCCCGCCAACTCAGCGACCCCCTTCTCATCCGGGACATGGACAAGGCCGTCCAGCGGGTGCGCCTGGCTATGGAGCGGGGCGAAAAGGTAGCGGTCTACGGGGACTACGACGTGGACGGCATCACCTCCACCTGCCTGCTCACCGATCTCCTTGTCCGGCGGGGGGTGCCCGTCACCCCCTACATCCCCAGCCGCCTGGATGAGGGCTATGGCCTGAACCGGGAGGCCGTGTCCCTGCTGGCCGGGCAGGGGGTGTCCCTGATCATCACCGTGGACTGCGGCATCACCGCCGTGGAGGAGACGGAGCTGGCCCGCTCCCTGGGGGTGGACGTGGTCATCACCGACCACCATGAGTGCAAGGACGACCTGCCCCCGGCCTGCGCCGTGGTGGACCCCTGCCGCCTCGACTGCCCCAGCCCCTTCAAGGAGCTGGCGGGGGTGGGCGTGGCCCTGAAGCTGGCCATGGCCGTGGCCGGGCCGGAGCAGGCGGAGGCCGTGCTGCAGGAATACGCCGACCTGGCGGCCATCGGCACCATCGCCGACGTGATGGAGATGACCGGCGAGAACCGCAGTTTGGTCCGCCTGGGCCTGAAGCTGCTGGAGCACCCCCGCCGTCTGGGGCTGGCCGCCCTGCTGCGGGAGGCCGGACTGGAAGGCAAGCCCCTCACCTCCGTCTCAGTGGGATACACTCTGGCCCCCCGGATCAACGCCGCCGGCCGCATGGGTCAGGCCATGCTGGCGGTGGAGCTGCTGCTCACCGACGACCCGGACCGGGCTGCCCGGCTGGCCCAGACCCTGTGCGACCTGAACCGGGAGCGGCAGAACATCGAACTGGATATTTATCAGGACTGCACCCGCCGGCTGGAGCAGCACCCCCAGCAGGGGGTGACTGTGCTGGCGGACAGCGGCTGGCACCAGGGGGTGGTGGGCATCGTGGCCTCCCGCCTGAGCGAGAAGCTGTGCATGCCCTGCTTTATGATCTGCCTGGACCGGGGCATGGGCAAGGGCTCCTGCCGCTCCTACGGCGGGGTGAACCTGTTCCAAGCTCTGTCTGACTGCGCCCCCCTTCTGGAGGGCTTCGGCGGCCATGCCCTGGCCGCCGGCTTCACCGTGCGGGAGGAGAACATCCCCGCCCTGGCCCAGAGCCTGCGCCGGGCGGTGGCCGGGCAGCTGAAGGGGACCGTCCCCCTCTCTGTACTGCGGGCGGACGCCGCCGTGACCTCCGACCTGCTGACCGTGGAGAACATCCAGGCTCTGGACCTTCTGGAGCCCTGCGGCACGGGCAACCCCCGGCCGGTCCTGGTGGTAAAGGGGGCGCTGGTGCAGTCTATGAATCAGGTGGGCCGGGGGCGGCATCTGAAGCTGCGGCTGGAGAGCCGGGGCGTCCCCCTGGACGCCATCTTCTTCTCCGCCGACGGCGGGCAGCTGCACCTGACCCCCGACTGCCGGGTGGACGTGGCCTTCTACCCCCAGATCAACGAGTTCCGGGGGCAGCGTTCGGCACAGCTCCAGGTGCTGGATCTCCGCACCGCCCCCTCCCGGGCCCAGCAGGAGCGCCTTGCGGTGGAGAAGTATTTCCGGGGAGAGGAGCTCTCCCCCGAGGAGAGCCGTCCCCTTCTGCCCCGGCGGACGGATTTCGTGGCCCTGTGGCGGTGGCTGGAGCGGCAGTCCGCCCGCTGCGGCGTCATTCAGGACAGCCCCGAGCGCATCGCCCGGGGGGTGGCCAGGATCTCCGGCCAGCCGGAGATGCCCGCCCGCACCTTCATCTGCCTGAAGGTGATGGAGGAGCGCGGCCTGATCGACCTGGACGGCGGGGAACAGCTGTCCATCACCCTGCGCCAGGTGGAGCATAAGGTGGATCTTGAGGGATCCGCGATCCTTGTCCGCCTGCGCCGCTTTACAGAACAGTAAGAGTTCGGAGGTATCCCATGGATCCCATCTTAGAGCGCTACCACGCGCTGGAAAAAAAGGTGGCCGCCTATACGCCGAATCTGGACACCCAGCGGCTGTATGACGCCTTTACCTTTGCCGACGCCGAGCATCACGGCCAGCTGAGGAAGAGCGGCGAGCCCTATATCATCCACCCCCTGGCGGTGGCCGACATCGTGGCCGACCTGGGGCTGGACACAGACAGCGTGATCGCCGCCCTGCTCCACGACTGTATCGAGGACACCCCCGCCACCCATGAGGACATCGCCAAGAAGTTCGGCCCCACCGTGGCCGAACTGGTGGAAGGGGTCACCAAGCTGACCCGGATGCAGTATGTCTCTAAGGAAGAGGAGCAGATGGAGAACCTGCGGAAGATGCTCATGGCCATGTCCCATGACATCCGGGTGATCCTCATCAAGATCTGCGACCGGCTGCACAATATGCGCACCATGGAGTACCAGTCCCCCCGGAAACAGCGGGAGAAGTCTCTGGAGACCATGGAGATCTACGCCCCCATCGCCCACCGCTTAGGTATGCAGAAGCTGAAGTGGGAACTGGAGGACCTGTCCCTGCGCTATCTGGACCCCGTGGGCTATAAGGAGATCGAAAAGCAGCTGGCCGAGCGCTCCTCCGCCCATGAGGAGTTCCTGGCCAGCGTGCAGCACCGCATCCAGCAGCGCATGGACGAGGAGGGCATCCACTGTACCGTCTATGGCCGGGTGAAGCATATCTACTCCATCTACCGCAAGATGTACACCCAGAACAAGACCCTGGACGAGATCTTCGACCTGTACGCCTTCCGGGTCATCGTGGACGACATCCCCGCCTGCTACAACGTGCTGGGCTGCATCCACGATATGTTCACCCCGGTGCTGGGCCGGTTCAAGGACTACATCAGCACCCCCAAGCCCAACCTGTACCAGTCCCTGCACACCACGGTCATCGGCCGGGAGGGCATCCCCTTCGAGGTGCAGATCCGCACCTGGGCCATGCACCAAACGGCGGAATACGGCGTGGCCGCCCACTGGAAGTACAAGCAGGGCATGGCAAACGCCAAGCTGGGCACCGAGTCCCAGTTCGAGTGGGTGCGCAAGCTGCTGGAGAGCCAGCAGGACACCGACGCCGAGGAGTTCGTCCGCACCCTGAAGGTGGACCTGTTCGCCGACGAGGTGTTCGTGTTCACCCCCAACGGCGACGTGAAGAGCCTGCCCGCCGGGGCCACCCCCATCGACTTCGCCTATAACATCCACTCCGCCGTGGGCAACCACATGATCGGCGCCCGGGTGAACGGGCGCATGGTGCCCTTCGACTATCAGCTGGAGAACGGTGAGATCGTGGAGGTGATCACCTCCAAGTCCGCCAAGGGCCCCAGCCGGGACTGGCTGAACATCTGCAAGTCCAACGAGGCCCGCAACAAGATCCGCCAGTGGTTCAAGAAGGAGCGGCGGGAGGAGAACATCGCCACCGGCCGTGCGGCCTTTGAGTCGGAGCTGAAGCACGCCAAGCTCTCTCTGGCCGCCATCACCGCCGAGGACGTGCTGCCCCATATCCTGCACAAGGTGCGTTTCAACTCCCTGGACGAGCTGTACGCCTCCATCGGCTACGGGGGCACCACCGCCGTCAAGACCGTCAGCAAGATCCAGGACGAGCTGCTGCGCCTGGGCCGGTTGAAGGCGGAGAAGGCCGCCGCCGCGGGAAAGGCCCTGGAGGACAGCGTCATCGTCCCCGGCTCCACCCAGTCCCCCCCTACCGGCCCCACCCGGCCGCGTCACTCCGACTCCGGCATCATCGTAGAGGGGCTGGGCAACTGCATGGTAAAGTTCGCCAAGTGCTGCACCCCTGTCCCCGGCGACCCGGTGATCGGCTTCATCACCCGGGGCTACGGCGTGTCCGTCCACCGGCGGGACTGCCCCAATGTGGCCATCAGTCAGAGCAAACCGGAGGAGGCCGACCGCTGGATCAACGTCACCTGGGCGGAGGAGAGCCTGCCTACCTATAAGACGGCCCTGGAGCTGTCCGCCAAGGATCGCAGCGGCCTGACCCTGGATCTGGCCATGGCCCTGTCCTCGGCCCAGGTGAAGGTGAGCTCCCTGTCCGCCCGCTCCCTGCCTGACGGCCACGCCGCTGTCAACCTTGTGGTGGAGGTCAAGGACCTGAAGGAGCTCAACGGCGTCATCAACAAGCTGAACAACATCCAGGGCGTTTATTATGTGGCCCGGAGCTCAGGGAAGTAGTGTGCGGCATAAAATCGCGGGCGGATGAGGACATCCACCCCTACAGGCCCTAATGTTACGTTTCTCAAACCTATACGACGGGCGGATGATATCCGCCCCTACGGCGTGTAATGTTTGTTGTTTCTTGTAGGGGCCGCTGTCCTATCGGCAAGGGCAAAGCCCTTGCCCTATGGAATGTTCTATCCACCGTGTGTGTAGGGCGCGACGACCCGGCGCGCCGCAAATCAGCCCCTCATCCGGCCCCATAGATCCTAACGGCGGCCCGATGAGGGCATCGGGCCCTACATTGTCACAAGCCGCGCGGCTTTGGCTCCCTCTGACGAGGGAGGCTTTCAGGCGGCCAAAGGCCGCTCTATGGGGGTGTGGGGGCCTTGCCCCCACTCATCTAAAAGGGTGGGTTTGGGCGGGTATCAAATCTTTGGAGGTCAAACCCTATGCGTGCTGTTGTCACCCGGGTCGCCTCCGCCAGCGTCACCATCGGCAGCAAGGTCAACGGCCAGATCGGCCGGGGCTATCTGATCCTGCTGGGCGTGGGCCCGGAGGACACCGAGGCCGTGTGTGACAAGCTGGCGGAGAAGATCTGCAATCTCCGCATCTTTGAAGATGAAAACGAAAAAATGAACTTGAACCTGGAGCAGGTGGGCGGCTCCATCCTGGTGGTGTCCCAATTCACCCTGTATGCCGACACCTCCAGCCGCCGCCCGGGCTTCTCCGGGGCGGCCAAGCCCGATCTGGCCATCCCCCTGTATGAGCGGTTCATGGACCGCTGCCGTGCCCGGGGCTTCACCGTGGAGCACGGCCAGTTCGGCGCAGACATGCAGGTGGAGTCGGTGAACGACGGGCCTGTGACCATTCTGTTTGATCTGTAACGCTGCCCCTGCGCAGCGCGGAAGGAGGAAAAACCATGAAGGTAAAGCGCATGCAGGTGGGCCCCATCGGCACCAACTGCTATCTGCTGGAGGACGAGCAGACGGGCAAGGCTGCGGTGATCGACCCCGGCGATGAGGCCGACCGCATTCTGGAGCAGGTAAAGGCCGACCATATGGATGTGGAGTACATCCTGCTGACCCACGGGCACTATGACCACACCACCGCCGTGCCCGCCCTGCACAGGGCCCTGCCCGGTGCGAAGATCTATATCCACGCCGCCGATGCCAACGGCGCAGGCAGCCGCCTGTTCCCTCTGGCCGGCCAGGTGAAGGAGCTGAACTTCTATGACGAGGGGGACACCCTCCCCCTGGGCGGCCTGACCATCCATGTGCTGCACACCCCGGGGCACTCCAAGGGCAGCGTGACCCTGCTGGTGGAGGACGTGCTGTTCACCGGAGACACCCTGTTCGCCGGCTCCTGCGGCCGCACCGACCTGGCCGGGGGCAGCTATGAGGAGATCATGTCCTCTCTGGCCCGGCTGGGCCGTCTGGAGGGAGACTACCACGTGTGCCCCGGCCACGACGTGACCTCCACTCTGGAGCGGGAGCGCCAGCTCAACCCCTTTATGCAGGAGGCCCTGCGCCAGGGCTGATCCCCGCGCGGCCCCATGCTCCCGCCCCGAGGGCGGGAGCATAAAAACACCCCTACAAAAGGACGGACGCCTATGAAGCTGAATTTTCACGGCCACCAGGAGAAATACACTGTGGAGCAGAGCATGCTTGACCTCTTTCCCGGGGAGAAGCCCGTCTACGGGCCCATCGCCCCGGAGGACGACAGCTGGGCCGACATCTCCCTGACCGAGGAGGAAGATCTGTGCCGCATCCGCATCGCCCTGGGCCGGGGCGGGCGGCGGGGGGAGCACGGCCTGGAGGTCCCCCTGTCCGGCAGCGAGTTTCAGCGGGAGGGCCAGCGCCGCCACGGGGTGGGCCGGTGTTTCTATCTGGCCGCCCGGCAGGTGCTGCCCGCAGATCCCCCCTGGGGGATGCTGGCCGGGGTGCGCCCGGTCAAGCTGCCCACCGCCTTTTTGCGGGAGGGGGACAGTCCCGAACAGGTGCTGGACGCCCTCACCCGCGACTACTACATCTCCCCCCGCCGGGCCCAGCTGGCCCTTGACTGCGCCCAGGCCAGCCTGGCCGTCAGCCGCGGCCTGCGGGACGACCAAGTGTCCCTCTATGTGGGCATCCCCTTCTGCCCCACCCGGTGCGCCTACTGCTCCTTCGTCTCCGCCGATGTCCACAAGGCCCTGAAGCTGCTCCCCGCCTATGTAGAGGCCCTGCTGCGGGAGCTGGACGCCACCGGCGAGACTCTGGCCCGGACGGGACTGACCGTCCACTCCCTGTACATGGGGGGCGGCACCCCCACCACCCTGAGCCCGGAGCAGCTGGATCGGGTGCTGACCCGCATGGAGCAGGTCCTGCCCCTGGGGCAGTGCGCGGAATATACGGTAGAGGCCGGGCGGCCGGACACCATCACCCCGGAGAAGCTGCGGGTGCTCACCCGCCACGGCATCGGCCGCATCTCCATCAACCCCCAGACGCTGGAGGACGATGTGCTGGCCGCCATCGGCCGCAGGCACGACGCGAAGGCCATCTTCGACGCCTTCGCCATGGCCCGGGCGGAAGGCTTTGACTGCATCAACGCCGACCTGATCGCCGGCCTGCCCCGGGACAGCGAGGAGGGCTTCCGCCGCTCTCTGGACGGTGTGCTGGCGCTGGGGGCGGAGAACATCACCGTCCACACCCTGGCCCTGAAGAAGGGCTCCGCCCTCATGACCCGGGACCAGGGGGGCACCCTGCCCCCGGGGGAGGAGGTGGCCCGGATGCTGGACTACTCTCTGGACACCCTGCGGGGGGCAGGCTACGCCCCCTATTACCTGTACCGGCAGAAGTACATGTCCGGCGCTCTGGAGAACGTGGGCTGGTCCCTGCCGGGAAAGGAGAGCATCTACAACATCATCATGATGGAGGAGCTGCAGAGTGTCGTCTCCGCCGGGGGCGGCGGCGTGACCAAGCTGGTGGGCCGGGACGGCCGCATCCTCCGTCTGCCCAACCCCAAGTATCCCCACGACTATCTGGAGCTTTACCCCAAAGTCCTATCCCAGAAAGAGGACATTCTGGACTTCTACCGGGGATGAGCTCCGCGCAAACTACGGCAGGCAATGCCATTTAGTTAAGGGCTTTGTCATTGCGAGCCAGTCCGCAGACTGGCGCGGCAATCCGTTCTCTCTGACGTTTTAAATACGGATTCCCACGGCAGTGACATCGGTCACTGCCTCGGAATGACAGGTTTCTCTTAACTGAATGACATTGCCAAGGCAGGAGGTGCTCCCCATGTCAGGGACACAAGATATCTTCCACTCCCGGGACGGGCGGTATAAGTCCCCCTATGGGGCCGTCCCCATGGACACACAGGTGCGCCTGACCCTACGGCCCCGCCGGGCCGAGGGGACGTCCCGCTGCACCCTCACCGCCCGGTACGAGATGGACGGGGACTACACCCTCACCGTCCCCATGGAGTGGTCTGGGCTGGAGGAGGGCCGTGACCTGTATACCGCCCTTCTGCCCGCCGGCGGACCGGGGCTGGTGTGGTACTCCTTCCGGGTGGAGCGCTTCGGTGTCGACCCTCTGGAGCTGGGCCCCTATCAGCTTACGGTATATGACAACTCCGAAATCGTGCCCGACTGGTTCGGCCGGGGGGTGACCTATCAAATTTTTCCCGACCGTTTCTGCCGCTCCCACATCCCCGATCCCGCCGGCATGGTGGGGGGGCGCACCGTCCATCAGGACTGGGACGACTGCCCCCAGTGGCAGCCGGACGAACAGGGCCAGATCCGCAACTGCGACTTCTTCGGCGGCGACCTGACCGGGGTGACGGAGAAGCTGGACTACCTGAAGGGGCTGGGGGTGGACACCATCTACTTCAACCCCATTTTCGAGGCCGCCGAGAACCACCGCTACGGCACCGCCGACTACGGGAACATCGACCCCATGCTGGGCACGGAGCAGGACTTCCGCCGCCTGTGTGAGCAGGCCCACCGCCGGGGCATCCGGGTGATGCTGGACGGGGTGTTCAACCACGCGGGCTTTGTCAGCCGCTACTTCAACGGCGACGGCTTTTACGGCCCCGGCGGAGCCAGCCGTGATCCCGACTCCCCCTACCGCAGCTGGTTCCGCTTTACCCACTGGCCCGACCGGTACGACAGCTGGTGGGGCATCCGCACCCTGCCCGCCTTCAACGCCCACGACCCCGCCTACCGCCAGTTCATCTTTGGGGACAAGGACTCCGTCATCCGCCGGTGGCTGCGGGCGGGGGCCGACGGCTGGCGGCTGGACGTGGCCGACGAGGTGCCCGACGACTTTGTGGCGGGCATCCACCGGGCCGCCCGGGATGAGAAGCCCTCCGCCGTGGTCATCGGCGAGGTGTGGGAGGACGGCTCCACCAAGATCGCCTACGGCGTGCGCCGGAAACACATTTTGGGTGGCCACTGCGATGGACTGATGAACTACCCCTTCCGCACCGCCGCCCTGAATTTCCTGCTGGGCCAGGGAGCGGAGCAGTTCGTGGCCGCCATGGAGACCCTGCGGGAGAACTATCCCCCCTCCGCCTTCTTCTCCGCCATGAACTCTCTGGGCACCCACGACACCCCCCGGGCTCTCACCCTGCTGGCCATGGGCTCCCCCTGTACGGAGCAGTCCCGCCAGTGGCGGGCGGATCTCCGCCTGAATGAAGAACAGCGCCGCCGGGGCAAAGATCTGCTGAAGGCGGGGACCGCTCTGCTGTTCTGCTTCCCCGGCTCCCCCACGGTGTACTACGGGGACGAAGCGGGGGTGGAGGGCTTCGAGGACCCCTTCAACCGCCGCACCTACCCCTGGGGGCACGAGGACAAAGAGCTTCTGGACTGGTACGCCGCTCTGGGCCGCCTGCGCCGGGAGCATAACGCCCTTCAAATCGGAGGTATCGAATATTTGTTCTATTCCGGCGACCTGCTGGTGTTCTCCCGCTCCGACGAAAAGGAGGCCCTCCTGTGCGCCTGCAACGCTGGGGAGCAGCCGCAGACCTGCCTGCTGAACTTCCCCGCGACCCCTCTGCTGGGGGACTCCACCGTGGAGGAGGGGGAGGAGGGCTATGCCCTCACCCTTCCGCCCCGCTCCGCCGCCGTGCTTTTAAGGTCTGAAACCCCTTGCGCCCCAATGGGTGCAACCGCTGATCGACAAAAAGGAATGGACGCCTGGTAGACACAGGCGTCCATTTTTGCTATGCTGGGGACACAACAAACAACGTTTTAGTGAGGAGGATCCCCCATGACCTTAGGCCAACGCATCCAGGAGCTGCGCAAACAGCAGAACCTCTCTCAAGAGGAGCTGGGCACCCGGCTGGGCGTGTCCCGGCAGGCGGTGTCCCGGTGGGAGATGGACGGCGCCGTGCCCGATGTGGATAAGCTCATCGCCATGAGTAAGCTGTTCTCCGTCACCCTCAACGATCTGCTGGGGGTAGAGTCCCCCGCCGCCGCCCCGTCAGAGACAGCAGCGGACAGTCCCACACCCCAGATCGTCATCACCCCGGTAAAAAGCAGCCGCTGGAACACTCTTCTGGCCGTTCTGCTGTGTCTGTGCCTGCTCCTGACCGGATCTACCACCGCCCAGCTTCGGCAGGCCGATCAGCGCCTGACCCGGCTGGAGCAGCAGGGGGCGGTGATCACCGCTCTGGACCCCAACGCCCCGCTGGTGGCAGCGGCGGAGTTCCGCTGCATCAACTGGGACAGCGCAGAGACCGCCTGCACTCTGGCCGTCACTCTCACCGCCGCCCAGATGGTGCCCGACCTGAAGGTCACCCTTCAGGCGGCGGATCAGGAGGGGAACGTCTGGGCGGAGGAGATGCAGCTTCAGGGGGGCTCCATCTGGCACCGGGGGCTGGACAAGATCTACATCTGGAGCACCCCCATCACCCTGTCCGCCGTCTTTGACGACGGCAAGGGGGGCGGCTACACCCAGCCCCTGTTCACCGTCGACGCCATCAGCCCCAACCAATACAACTGGAAGTCCCTGTGGGATCAGTGACCTTCAGGCAGTGCAAAGATATGGGCGGCGGCATCAAGATATTGTTTCGGTACTTCGACTTTTTGTGACAAACGCGGGCGCGGCGGCCGGTCATACCGGCCGCCGCGCCCCTTCTCTGTTCAGAGCTCTTTCTTTTGGTCCGGGCCCCTTCCCCGGGAAATAATATCCAGACGCCCGATCAGAAATTGGGCGCACAGGCCGGTAAACAGGCCACCGATCACCCCGGAGATCAGCAGCCAGGGC
The DNA here is from genome assembly GCA_934659475.1 of uncultured Oscillospiraceae bacterium. Taxonomy (GTDB): domain Bacteria; phylum Bacillota; class Clostridia; order Oscillospirales; family Oscillospiraceae; genus Lawsonibacter. The sequence continues at coordinate 22,366 of CAKUHX010000001.1, read as the reverse complement.
AGAAAGGCCATCACCGTCCAGCTTTTCATCACCCCCGCCGCCACCAGCAGCTGCCCCAGATTGTGGAACATCGCCGCCACGGGGCTGGCCAGCCACAGCTGCTTCACCGTCAAAAAGCGGCTCAGCACCGCCATCACCGCCCAGGCCAGCAGGCCGCCCCCGGCGGAGTACAGCAGGGTCATCATCTGGCCGGAAAACACCGCCCCCAGAAATATCCGGGCGGACAGGATCATCAGGGCGTCCCCCGGGCCCAGCACGAACACGGCGTACACCGTGACGATGTTGGCCAGCCCCAGCTTCACCCCCTGAATGGGCACCAGCGGAGGCAGCTGGGCCTCCGCCATGAAGATGGTCAGGGCGATGGCGGTGAGCAGGGCCAGCCGCACCACCCGATGTGGGCCGTCAGCCCGCCGCTGCGTCAAGGCCGCTCCCCCCTCCCGTGATCTCGATGATCAGCCTGTTGGGCAGGCACACAATGGGGGTCGTCCCGTCGGAGATATACCCCTGATGGACGCAGATCTGGTCGGGACACCCGGCCTTCGACACGCAGATCCGCCCCTTTTCTACGGTGATCGTGTTGGAAAAGCCCCCGGGGCCCTCCAGAGTCAGGGTATAGGGCTGCTCCACCCGGCTCAGGTCGATCTCCTGCACCACCTTGCCGTTCAGGGTGATGCGGGCCACCTGCCCCTCTCCCTTGGGCCGCAGCAGCAGAAAGGCCGCCGAGCCCGCCAGCAGCAGGACAAGAAGGGCCGCGATCCCCTTTGCGCTCCGGCTCATTCCAGCACCTGCACTTCCCGCTCCTCCCCGTCAGCCAGAGAAAAGCTGTCCTTCAGTCCGGAGGTGACAAAGATCTCCCCGGCGTCTGTGATAAAAATAACGTCGAATCCCAGCGAACTGTTCTCCCGCCAGAACTGAATACCGTCCTCCAGCCCCATGACGAACAGGGCGGTGGACAGCCCGTCGCACAGCAGGCAGGAGTCGGCCACCACCGTCACCCCCGCCAGCCCGCTGCGCGCGGGGGAGGCAGTCGCCGGGTCGATGATATGGCAGTAGCGCACGCCGTCCTGCTCAAAATACCGCTGGTAGCTGCCGGAGGTGCCCATAGAGCGGCCGCTCAGCTCCAGAATGCCCACATAGTCTCCGTTGTCTCCGGCGGGATCCTGTACGGCGATGCGCCAGGGGGAGCCGTCAGGCTTTGTCCCCACGGCAGCGATGGAGCTCTGCCCCAGATCCAGCAGGGCGGAGGCGATCCCCTCCTGCTCCAGCTGCTGCCGCAGCAGATCTCCGGCCCAGCCCTTGGCCGTGGCGCCGAAGTCCAGCTGCTGCCCCGGAGCCAGGCGGGCCTGGCTGCCGTCCCCGCTGACCTCCACCTGGGTGTAGTCGATGGCGGCCATCAGCTGCTCCAGCTCCTCCCGGGTGGGAACGGTATAGTTTCCGTCCGCAAAGCCCCAGGCCTTTACCGCGGCGTAGGCCGTGGGATCCAAGGTCCCGCCGGTCAGCCGGGCCAGCTCCAGCGTTTGGGCCAGCAGCGCCCCGGACTGGGGCACCGCTATCCACTCCCCCCCCGCGGCGTTCAGAGCGGCGGCCTCACCCCCCTCGCCGGCGGTCAGGGCGGCGTCCAGCTGCTCCAGCGTCTGCCGCAGGCCGTCCATGGCGGCCTGTCCGTCTTCCCCCTCAACGGGGTACAGGGTCAGGGTCATCACCGTATCCATGGCCAGCACGGTGGCCGACAGGGGCTGCGTCTCCTGCTTTCCGGGGGCGCACCCCGCCAGCAGGGCGCACAGCAGGGCCAGGGCCGTCAGTCTCCGTCCCACTTACAGGATCTCCTGATACATGGCCGCGGCGTCGTTCTTGCCCACGTTGTCCGCCACCACCAGCACCTCTACCTTCACGGTGCGCTGGCCGAAACTCAGCTCCAGCACATCGCCCTCCTTCACGTCATAGCTGGCCTTGACCGGCCGGCCGTTGGCGGTGACCCGGGCGTTGTCACAGGCCTCGTTGGCCACGGTGCGCCGCTTGATCAGGCGGGAGACCTTCAGCCACTTGTCCAATCTCATTGTATGCTCCATTTCTGTCGTAAAAAGGGGCGCTGCGGTGCAGCGCCCCTTTTTATCGGCTTATCAGCGATCTTACTTGGCCACAGCGTCCTTCAGGGCCTTGCCGGCCTTGAACACAGGGGTCTTGGAGGCGGGGATCTTAATGGTGTCGCCGCTCTTGGGGTTGCGGCCCACGCGCTCAGCACGGGTCTTGACCTCGAACGCGCCAAAGCCCACCAGCTGGACCTTCTCCTCCCGGGCCAGAGCCTCGGTAACGGCCTCGAACACAGCGGAAACGGCGGCGTCGGCGTCCTTCTTGGAAAGCTCGGTCTTCTCGGCCACGGCATTGATCAGCTCAGTTTTATTCATACTCTACTTCCTCCTACGAATTTGTAACGGCTCTAAGCCGCCCTGATCGCTTTTGTTTATACTTAAAGCCGCATGCGGCTTATAAGTCCTCATGCTCCTTGGCCTGCCGCCAGAGGTCGTTCAGTTCCTCTATGGGCCGGCCCTCAAGAGGCTTGTCCCCGGTCAGGCGCTCCACCCCGCGGAAGCGGCGGATGAACTTGTCGCAGGCCCCCTGCAGGGCCAGTTCCGGGTCCACCCCTGCGAACCGGCCCACCTTGGCGGCGGCGAACAGCAGGTCGCCCAGCTCCTCCTCCACGTTGGTGCCGGTGTCCACCGCCTGGCGCAGCTCGTCCAGCTCCTCGCCCACCTTGTCCATGGCCGGGCCGATGTCCGGCCAGTCGAAGCCCGCCCGGGCGGCCTTGCCCTGGATCTTCTCCGCCCTTGTCAGGGCGGGCAGGGCCCGGGCCACAGACTCCATAGCCTCTCCCGGGGAGTGCTGGCCCTTCTCCAAGCGCTTGCGCTCCTCCCAAGTGGTCAGGGCGCCGCCGGCGTCCTGCCCCTGCTCCTGCTCAAACAGGAAGGGGTGACGGAAGATGAGCTTTTTGCAGATGCCATCGGCCACGTCGTCCAGATCGAAGCGGCCGGCCTCCTCCTCCATGCGGGCGTGGAACACCACCTGCAGCAGCACGTCCCCCAGTTCTTCCTTCAGATCCTCGGGGGCGTTCCGGTCGATGGCGTCGGCGGCCTCATAGGCCTCCTCCAGCATATTGGCGCGGATGGACGCGTGGGTCTGCGCCCGGTCCCAGGGGCAGCCGTCCGGCTGCCGCAGCAGGGCCATGAGCCGCCGCAGATCCTCCACATTATAATGCTCTTTCTTTTGAAAATTTACCACAGTTTCGTTCCCTCTGCAAGGTATTTTTTATGAAACAGGCTTTTCAGGACAAAATTGTGGAAATACCACAAAAGCCCTTCCGCCTTACAGCCGCAGCAGGCGGGCCAGCTTATCGCCCTTGGGCATCAGGGCCAGGTCGTCCCGGGAGATGGCCCTCAGCGCCACGGCCATCACCAGATACACGCACATGGCCGCTAAGATGGGGACAAACACCGTGATGGCGCAGGCGGCGCGGCTCAAGGCCTCGCCGCGGGTCAGCAGCTTGGTCAGCAGGCCGTTCACCGCCCAGGCGGCCAGCCCCATCACCCCAGCGGACACCGCGGGCTTGAGGAAGATGGGCAGATAGGCGGGGCGGCGGGGGATCACCCGGGCGATGACGATCAGATCCAGCACCAGACACAGGGTGAAGCACAGGATATTCCCCGCGGGGGCGCCATAGATGCCCACGCCGGGGCGCACCACAAGGTTGTAGTTGGTCACGATCTTCAGCCCGCCGCCGGCCAGCATCACCAGCACGGGCAGGTTGATGAACCCGTGGGCCTGGAGCACAGCGTTGCACACCAGCATCATGCACACGGATACCGTGGCGATGCCCAGGGTGGACAGCAGAGGGCCGGCCAGCTGGCTGCTCAGGGCGGGGTACAGCAGCTGCATGATCGGTCTGCCCAGCACGCACAGCCCCACCCCCATGGGGAAGGCCAGCAGGGCGGTGATGCGCAGGGCGGAGCCGGTGACTTTGGCGGCCTGCCGCCGGTCCCGCCGGGCCAGCGCCCCGGACACCGCCGGGATCACCGATGCGGTGATGGCCGCCATCAGGGAGGTGGGCAGGTTGTAGATGTTCAGCGCGCCGGAGTAGTTGCCGTACAGGGTACGGCTGACCCCCTCCAGGGTCTCCCGCAGGGTCAGGGCGGCGGTGACGTTCTGCTCCGCCTGCTCCTTCAGCAGGGACATGGTGACCTGCTGCCCCTCGTCCAGAACGGCCTTCCAGCCGCCCAGGGCGGCCTGCAGGGGGGCGAAGTCGATGAACTCCCGGTACAGGTCCCAGCAGGCCGGGGTCTCCAGCAGGGCGCGCTGGAGCTGCCCCTGCACCAGAGAGGAGTCGATCACCGTGACGATGCCCACCATAGAGGCGGACAGGGTGATGGGCACGGCGATGCGCAGGATGTCCCCCATGATGGCCCCCATGGAGTCCGGGCGGTCGTCCGCCCGGCCCGTCTCCCGGGAGCGGGACAGGGCGTACATGATCAGCATATAGGCCAGAGCGGCCACCGTGCCCACGGTGACGCCGGTGATGGCCCCGGCGGCGGCCACATAGTCGGGCTGCCCCGCCTGGATCAGCCACCAGGCCAGGGCCAGACCCACCACCAGCTTGCACATGGCCTCGATGATCTGGGAGACGGAGGTGGGCGCCATGTTCTGGTGGCCCTGGGTATAGCCCCGGAAGGCCGCCAGGCAGCCCACGCACACCACGGCGGGGGCCAGGGCCCGGATGCCGGCGGCGGCCTTGGTGTCGTGCATCAGCCCGGCCAGCCAGTCCGCCCTGAAGTACATCAGCAGGAAGGACAGGACCCCCAGGCTCAGGAACAGCACCATAGAGGTGCGGAAGATGCTGCGCACCTGATTGCGGCAGTCCAGAGCGTTGGCCTCGCTCACCAGCTTGGACACCGCCACCGGCAGACCGGCGGTGGATACCGTCAGTAATACGGCGTAGATATTATACGCGTTGGAAAAGTCGGAGTTGCCCTGGGCGCCGATGATGTTGACCAGGGGGATCTTGTAGAACATCCCGATGAGCTTGACCACCAGAATGCCAACGGCCAGAATGGCCGCGCCGCCAAAAAAGGTATTCTGCTTCTGTTCTCCGCGTTGGGACATGGTCGTCCTCCTTGGGTCCGGCGGCCGGCGGCCGCCGGGGGTCTGGTTTCTCTCCCGGCCGGCGGGACAGGCGGGGCAGGCCCGCCTGCTCTGCTATATGCGCCCGCCGCCGGTCCTATGCCGGTTCAGTCCAGGGGATGGCCGCAGGCGCGGCAGAATTTGTCCTCCCGGGCGCACACGGCGCCGCAGGCGGGACAGGTCCGGCTCTGGCGCAGGGCGGCCACCCGCTCCTTCGTGCCGTCGATCTTCTCGTTCAGCTCGTCTGCCCGGGCCAGCAGGTCGGGGATGCTCTCGTCCCCCCCGCTCTCTCCCCTGTGGGCGCTGTACATGACCTGTCCCAGCTGGCGCAGCACGTCGTTCAGTTCGCCGTTCAGGTCGAACAGCTGCACGTTCAGCTTGGCCACGTCCACGATCTGCCCCGCCTTCCGCCCGGCCACCCGGGCCGTATCGGCGCAGGCGTCGGCACAGGCCGAGGCCGTGCCCCGGATGCGGTCCATCAGTTCCTTGACCCGATCTTCCATGAAAAGCGCTCCTTTCAAGCCGTCAGGCAATTTGAAACACTTTATTTTACACCATACTTGGGCAAAAAGCAACCGCCGCAATATCTCACCGTTGCGGCGGCCGCATTTTGTTCGTCTGTTACAGCGCTCCCAGCTTGGACAGGGGCCACAGGCCCAGCACCGCGTGGCCCAGGATGAACCGCTCCTCCACGGGGCCCACGGCCTCGTTCCGGCTGTCGGTGGAGTTGTTCCGGTTGTCCCCCATGACGAAGACCGACCCCTCCGGGATGTCGAAGTGGGTCTGCTGCATATAGGGGCTGCCGGGCAGATACATGGTCTCCTTGATATAGGGCTCGTCCAGGGCAACCCCGTCCACATAGACGATCCCGGCGCCGTAGTCGATGTCCACGGTCTGGCCGCCCACGGCGATCACCCGCTTGACGATGGCCTCCCCCTCCAAAATGTCCACATTGGGGCGGTTGACGATGACGATGTCCCCCGCCTTGGGGGTATAGCCCAGGTGCCACACCAGCAGCAGCTCCTGGGGCTGCAGGGTGTTGTCCATGGAGTGCCCCTTCACCTGGTTCACCCGCACCACGAAGGTGAACAGCAGGATCATCGCCGAAACGGCGATCACCAGGCTCTGGAGCATATAGAACAGCTCAGTGCCCTTCTCCTCTTTCTCTTTGGCCGCCCCGCGGCCCTCGGGCCGCTCCGTCTCTTCCATGGGCGCGTCCCCCTTCCATCTGTTTTGTGTTCTGATTATACCCGCTCTTGTCCCGGATCGCAACCCCAAAGCCTTACAGAGCCAGAAAGGTCACGTCCCCGGCCCCCTCCAGCAGCTCCTTCTCCCGGCTGTGGCAGGTGAACAGCAGCACCTGCTGCCCCTGCGCCAGCTGGCGCAGCAGATCCAGGGCCAGCCGCGTCCGGCCGTCGTCAAAGTCGGACAGGGCGTCGTCCAGCACGATGGGGGGGCGCTGGGGCAGGCACAGGCCGCACACCGCCAGGCGTACCGCCAGATACAGCTGGTCGGCGGCCCCCCGGGACAGATACAGGGCGTCCCGGGTCAGGGGATCTCCCGTCCGGGCAGCCGCCCCCTCCATCTCCCGGGTGAGGGTCAGGCGGTCATATCTTCCCCCGGTCAGCTGCTCCAGATACGCTCCAGCCCTGCGGTCCAGCTCCGGGCTGAACCGCTCCCGCAGGCGGGCGTTGGCCCGGGTCAGGGCCTCCAGCGCCAGGTCGATGGCCTGGAGCTCCCGCCCCTTCCGCTCCAGCTCCCGCTGCACCTGTTCCCGCCGGGCCTCCAGCTCTGCGGGGTCGCCCAAGGCCTTCTGCCGGCCCAAGATCTGGTTCAGCTGCCGGTCGGTCTGCTCCAGCTGCCGGGCAGCGTCCGCCAGAGCCAGATCGGTCTCCTCCCGGCTGCGGGCGGGGGCGGGGAGCTGTCCTCCGCCGGTCTCCCGCCTGCCCCCCTGGGCCAGCAGGTCGTTCAGCCGCAGCTGCCGCTCGTCCACCTGCTGCCGGGCCATAGCCAGCCCGTGGCCCAGCTTCAGGGCCCGGGACAGGGCGGCGGAGCAGCCGTTCAGAGTGCTCACCTCCGGGGCAAAGGTGTGGACGAAGTCCATCAGGTCATTGTATGTGTTCTCCCGGCGGGCCAGCTGGTCATTCACCTGGCCCCGGGTCTGGGCGCAGCGGCCATTGGCCTCCTCCGCCCGCTCCCAGCGCCGCCGGTAGCTGGCCAACAGGGCGTTCAGGGCGTCCTCATCCTCCGCCCCCAGGCGGGCCATCTCCTCCTGTCCCCGGACGGCAGCGGTCTTTCCTCCCGCCCGGCTGCGGGCGGACAGGGCCAGCAGCACACCGGCCAGCAGCACAAGGCCCCCACAGGCGGCCAGCCGCACCGTCCCCGCCGCCAGGGCCCAGCAGGCCCCCGCCCCGGCCAGACCCAGCAGGGCCAGCGCCGTCAGCAGTCCCGCACGCTTCTTCAGTTCTTCCGCCTGCGCCAGCTGCTGCTCCCGGCTTTTCAGGGCGCTCTGGGCCAGTTCCTCCGCCTCCCGGGCGGTCCGTCCGGAGAAGGGACCGCCCTGCAGGGCGATCTGCGCCTGCACATAGTCCTCCTGGGCCCCCTTCAGCTCCTCCTTCCCCGCGGCGATCTGGTCGTCCAGCACTTTCAGGAAGGAGAGCTGCCCCTGGGCCCGGAGCAGCACCTCCTCCTCCGGCTGGGGGCCGAAGCGGGTGAGCTCCCGCTCCAGAGCGGTCAGTCTCTCCCGGGCAGCGAGCAGTTCGTCCTCCGCCTGGGCGTAGCGGCGGTCCAACTCCTGCTGGGCCAGCCGCCGGTGGAGCTGCCGCTCCCCCTCCAGCCGCTCCTTCTCCTGCTCCAGGGCCCGGCGGCGGGCGGACAGCCCCACCCCCTGGGCAGAGATCTCCCTCATGGCCGCCAGCTGCTCCTCCAGCCGGGCCAGTTCGCTCTCCAGCTCCGGGATGCGGCCCACGCTGCGGTTCACCCGGCGGCGGTTGCGCATCTCCCGCAGGCGCTGCTCTGTCTGGGCAAAGGACACGTCCTCCCGCCCCCCGGTGACCAGGGCGGCGATCCGTTTTTCCAGCTCCGGTGCGGCAGTGACCGCAAGGGAGCCCCCCTGGCCGATGAAGGCGGAGCGCTCATATACCTCCCGCCCCACACCGGTGAGCAGCTGGCCGCAGTTGGCGGCAGTCAGGCCGGGCACCGCCTCGCCGGAGGCGGTGTATACGGCGGAAAAGGCCCCGAAGGGGACGCTCCCCCGGGGGCCCCGGCGGATGGTGACCTCCCGCCCCTGCCACTCCAGACGCAGTTCCCCCTCCATGGGGGCGCCCGACCAGGGCTGATACCGGTTTTTGTCCGCCAGATAGCCCTTCTTGTCCCGGTCCCGGGTATCGATCCCGTAGAGCATGGCCTTCAAAAAGGCGCACCAGGTGGACTTGCCCCCCTCGTTGGGGGCAGCGATCACATTCAGCCCCTCCCCGGGGGCCAGAACGCGCTTTTCCAGGCCGCCGAAGGTGGCCGCCATAGACAGGATCCTCATGTGATCTCCTCCCATCCCTCCAGCGCCGCCATGCCGAAGCGCACCGCCTGGGGCAGCAGCTCATTGTCCGGCTCCTGGGCCAGCCGGGCCTTCATCTCCTGCAGGAACAGGCCCACAAGGCCGTCGTCCTCCCCCCGGGCCCACAGGTCCCGGCTCACCCGGGTGCGGTCCCGCAGGGTCAGGCCAAAGCACAGGTCGGCCAGCTCCCCCTCCAGGGCGGGCAGGTCCAGGCTCTCCTCCCCCCGCTCCCCCGTCAGGGTCACCCGGCACACGTCCCGGCGGTGCTCCTCCGTCAGGATCGCCCGCAGGGCAGCGGCGGGATCGATGCCGGTCACATCCGCCGTCAGCTCCTGATACCGCCGGGCGCACAGGGGGACGAACTCCACCCGGCAGGCGCCGGGCTCCAGCTCACCGTACAACACGCCCTTGTCCCCCGTCTCGTCAAAGCCCCGGCCCTCGGGACAGCCGGGGTAGGCCCAGAAGGTATCCCCCGCCCGTTTCAGGCCGCTGCACTGGTGGATATGGCCCAGGGCCAGATAGTGCAGGCCGCTGGCGGCGATCTCCTCCTCCGTCATGGGGGCGTAGCCCCCGTCGGTGCCCACCTCCCCGTGGAGCACCCCCAGCCGCAGGCCGTCCCCCTCCGCCCGGAAGCCGGACAGGGGGGAGCCCTCCTCGTGGGGGGCCAGAAAGGCCCGGCCATATACCGTGCAGTTCAGCTCCGGCAGGGGCACGGCCTCCATCTCCCCGCCGGTGAACAGGTGGACGTTGTCCGGCCAGTCCACAGCGGCATAGGCGCTGTCCCCGCTGTAAAAGTCGTGGTTGCCCGGGGCCAGGAACACGGGACAGGGCATGGCCCCCAGGGCGGCGGTCAGGGCCTGGACCGTCTCCCGGTACACGCGGTCCCCGTCCAGCAGGTCGCCGGACAGCAGCACCAGGTCGGCCCCCCGGGCCTGGACCAGGGCGCTCAGCCGCTCCAGCAGCTGCCGCTGCTCCCTGCGGCGCTGAACAGCCCCCGCCGGCGTCAGGCCGGAGAAGGGGCTGTCCAGATGAAAGTCTGCGGCGTGGATGATCTTCAGCATAATGGTTCCTCCTTGGCGAGGGATGTGGGGTGTTTGATGGATGGGGTCGTGACAGTCCCTTACGTCTCAAAGCCCCCCTTGCCAAAGGGGGGTGGCGCAAAGCGCCGGGGGGATCCTTAACGAAAAGTCATCGCAGACGGGATCCCCCAGTCACCGCCTTGCGGCGGCGACAGCCCCCTTTCACAAGGGGGCCTTGTTCGGGCGGCCACATAGGGACGCCCCTACGGGGGCGTGGGGGTGGGATCTTGATCTTTACTCCTGCACGTCCACCCGCTCCACCCGCAGGCAGCGCTTCTTCTCCGTGTCGATGACGAACAGGCAGGCGTTGAGCTTACAGGGCCCCTCCGCCTCCTCATACCGCCGGGGCAGTCCCCCCAGGAACAGGTTGATGGAGTTCTCCGGCTTGATGCCCAGCACCGAGCGGCTGGGGCCGGTCATGCCCAGGTCGGTGACGAAGCCGGTGCCCCGGGGCAGCACCTGGCAGTCGGCGGTGGGCACATGGGTGTGGGTGCCCCACACCGCCTGCACCTTGCCGTCCAGATACCAGGCCATGGCCCCCTTCTCGCTGGTGGCCTCGGCGTGGAAGTCCAGCAGGATCACGTCGCAGCCCTCCAGCTGGCGCAGAATGGTATTGGCCAGCTTGAAGGGGCTGTCCAAATTGGGGTTCAGGTCCACCCGGCCCATGAGGTTGATCACCCCCACGGTCACCCCCCGGCACTGATAGATGCCATAGCCCCGGCCGGGCACCCGGCCGGCATAGTTGGCCGGACGGAGGATGCTGCTGCTCTTGTCCAGAAAGTCCCCGATCTGGATGCGGTTCCAGGTGTGGTTGCCCAGCGTGATCACATCCGCCCCGGCGTCCAGCATCCCCCGGGCCTGGGCGGGGGTGATGCCCACGCCGGAGGCGTTTTCGCCGTTGACCACAGTGAAGTGGATGTCCGATCTGCTGCACAGCTCCCGAAGGCGGCGGCGCAGGATGTCCTGTCCCCCCTCGCCCACAATATCTCCCACGGCCAGTACCCGCAGTTCCATGATCGTTCCTCCTGAAATCTTCTTTCTCCCAATTTTATTTTGTGTTCTCTCGCCCATCGAAGCCCATGTGTTCCCCGCCCCTGCGGGGCGGGGAACACAGAAAAGAATTGGGAGTTTTCTTTATTTCCCCACGCAGAACCGCTGAAAGATGCGGTCGGTGATGTCCTCCCGCACGCTCTGGCCGGTGAGCTCCCCCAGGGCGGACAGGGCGTCCTCCACATCGGCGAGCATGGCATCGGGGGTGACGCCGCTCTCCAGAGCCTCCTGGGCCCGGATGACGGCGGCCAGGGCCCGCCCCGCGGCCTCGGCCTGGCGGGCGTTGGTCAGCAGCTGGCCGTACTCCTCCTGTCCCCGGGGGAACAGCGCTCCCACCGCCGCGGCCAGCCGGTCCAGCCCCTGGCCGGTCTTTGCGCTGACCTCCACCGCCGGAGGCGCGTCCGCACCGGACATATCTGCCGCCGCGGCCCGCTTTTCCAGATCCGCCTTTGACCAGACGAGGACCCACGGCTTGCCCGTGTCCGCCACGGTCCGGGCCAGCTCGCTATCCTCCCGGGTCCACTCCGCCGCGCCGTCGGCCACCAGCAGGATCAACTCCGCCTCCTCCATGGCCTTCCGGCTGCGCTCCACCCCCAGCTGCTCGATGGGATCGTCGGATCGGCGCAGGCCGGCGGTGTCGATCAGCCGCAGGGTCACGCCCCCCAGCTCCGCCCGCTCCTCCACCGTGTCCCGGGTGGTGCCGGGGATATTGGTGACGATGGCCCTTTCATAGCCCACCAGGGCGTTGAGCAGGGAGGACTTGCCCGCGTTGGGCCGGCCCACGATGGCACAGGGGACGCCGTTCTTCACCAGCTGCCCCCGGTGCCAGCTGGCGGCCAGCTGCTCCAGGGCCGTCCGCTGGGCGGCCAGGCTCTCCCCCAGCTGCCGGGCGGTAAAGGGGTCGATGTCCTCGTCGGGGTAGTCCAGCACCGCGTGGAAGTGGGCCATCACATCCAGCAGGGCGGAGTAGACCGCCCCGATCCGCCGGGACAGGGCGCCGTTGAGCTGCCCCGCCGCGTTCCGGGCCGCCTGACGGCTGTCCGCCTCCAGCAGGTCGCCCACCGCCTCCGTCTGGGCCAGATCCAGCTTTCCGTTGAGAAAGGCCCGGCGGGTGAACTCCCCCCGCTGAGCCTGCCGGGCCCCGGCGGCAAACAGGGCCTCCAGCCCCAGCTGCAGCACCATGGGGGCGCCGTGGCAGTGGATCTCCGCCGTGTCCTCCCCGGTGTAGCTGTGGGGGGCCAAGGAGAAGGTGCACAGCACCCGGTCGATGACCGCCCCCTCCGTATCCAGCAGGTCACCGTACACCAGCTCATGGGGGCGGTGCTCCAGCAATCCCTTGCGCCCCAGGGGTTTGAAGCACACCGCGGCGATCTGCGCCGCCCGTGGGCCGGACAGGCGCAGGATGCCGATGGCCGCCGGGATGGGCGGCGTGGAGATGGCGGCGATGGTATCAGCGGCAGGTCCCATAGTGCTCCTTTCCGCCCGGAAAACGGCAGACCGGGCGCAGCTTCCTGCAAGAAAATAAGTTTGTTGGTTTTTTCGTTTTACAAAGACTTGACATGGCTCCGGGGGAGAAAAAATGCATATTTCACCTCTCCCCGGTTTCCATAACACAGTGTGGATAACTCGGTGGATAATGTGGAAAACCCCTGTGCGGCGGGGGCGGCGCACTTTTTGTCCCCGGTTGCGCGTATGCAGTCCGATGCGCATACACCGCGTCAAAAATCGGGGGAAACCGTTTCCGGAACCGGCCGTTGCGCCGCCCTCTGCCCCTGCTCCGGCAGTCCGCCGTGCAGGATGCCATGCGTTTCGCCGGGCAGGCTCTGGATCTACATCCGCTTGATGATGGCCCGCGCCGCCTGTACCTCGTCCTCGCAAACTGCGCTGCGCTCCATCCGCCTGATCGGCGGATCTCCGCTGCGCTGCGTTGCTCGTCCTCTCCAAAGTCTGCCCGCTTCGCTGGGCCAGACTTTGGTCTTACATCCGCTTGATAATAGCTCTGGCCGCCTGAACTCCGGAGGCACCCGCTTGCGCCAGGCCGCGGGTGACGCCCGCGCCGTCGCCGGCGGCGAAGAAGTTGGGCAGGGCGGTCTCCAGTTCCTGGGTCAGCTGCAGGCGGGCGGAGTAGAACTTCACCTCGGCGCCGTACAGCAGGGTATCGTCGTTGGCGGTGCCCGGGGCGATCTTGTCCAGCTGATAGATCATCTCGATGATGTCGTCCAGCTGCCGCTTGGGCAGGGTCAGGGACAGGTCGCCGGGCACGGCGGCGGTGAGGGTGGGCTTGACGAAGGACTTGCTCATGCGGTGGTCGTTGGAGCGCCGGCCGCCCACCAGGTCGCCGAAGCGCTGCACCAGCACGCCCCCGGCCAGCATGTTGGACAGGGAGGCGATGTGCTTGCCGTAGCGGTAGGGCTCGTTAAAGGGCTGGGTAAAGCGGTTGCTTACCAGCAGGGCGAAGTTGGTATTCTCGCTGCGCAGGGCGGGGTCGGCATAGGAGTGGCCGTTCACGGTGTTGATGCCCTCCACATTCTCCGCCACCACGTGGCCGTAGGGGTTCATGCAGAAGGTACGCACGGAGTCGCCGTACCGCTTGGTGCGGTAGACGAACTTGGACTCGTACACCACGTCGGTGATGTGCTCGAACACGGTGGCGGGCAGCTCCACCCGCACGCCCACGTCCACCTGATTGTTCAGCAGCTGAAGGCCCAGCGCCTTGCACTGGTTGGAGAACCACTCCGCCCCGCTGCGGCCGGGGGCGGCCAGCAGGTATCTGCACACCAGGTCGTCCCCCTTCTTCAGAGTCAGGCGGTAGCCCTCGGGATCGGCGGAGATGGTCTCCACCTCGGTGTTGAACCGGAACTCCAGCTTGTCCTTCAGCCCCTCATAGATGTTGGTGAGGATGCGCAGGTTATTCTCGGTGCCCAGGTGCTTGCACCGGGCCTGCAGCAGGTGCAGATCGTAGCCCAGCGCCCGGCGCTCCAGCGCCTTGGCCTCCGGGCTGCTGGTGGAGAACCACTCCTCCGTGGCCCCGTGGGCCACATTGATGGAGTCCACATAGGCGATCAGCTCCATGACGGTCTTTTCATCGATAAAATCGGTGAGCCAGCCGCCAAACTGGGTGGTGGAGTTGAACTTGCCGTCGGAAAAGGCCCCTGCTCCGCCGAAGCCGCACATGGTGTGGCACACGGGGCAGTGGATGCACTCCTTCACCTTGCCCGCCACAATGGGGCAGCTGCGGTGATAGATGTCGGCGCCCTGGTCCACGGCCAGCACCTTCAGTCCGGGGGCGGAATGGGCCAGCTCATAGGCGGCGAAGATGCCTGCCTCGCCGCAGCCCAGGATGATAACGTCGTATTTGGCGCTCATAACGCAACTCCTTCTTGTCCCGTCGGGCGCAGGCCCCGGGACATACAATATCAGTGTATAGTATAGCAGAATTTTGGGAGAAAGAAAACTCCTAATTGAGAGTTGGGGGTGGGGATCAAATACCCACTCCCCACAAAAAAGGGGCCGGACTTTTGTCCGGCCCCCTGGCGTCTTCAACTTTTTTCTTCAAAGCTGGCCCCGCAGCCCCGGCAGGTCACGGTGATCCGGCCCTTGCCCCGGGGCACCCGCAGCTGCTGCCCGCAGTTGGGACACTTGAAATAGCAGTGCTCCTTGTCCCGGCGGATGGTGCGCCGCAGACGATACCAGCTGACCGCCGGCCGCACCAGCGCCTGAAACTTCCCGTTCTCCGCCCGGCGGCGGTCATAGTTCCGGGACAGGCAGCGCAGCAGGGCCGCCAGCATCATGACCCAGCTGACCAGATACAGCACAGGCCAGCGGGCCGCCATAAACAGCGCATACAGCGCCAGAGACAGCGCGATCAGCACCGCGTTCAGCTGGTCGTTCCCATACCGCCCATACATAAATCTCTGCAACGCGTTCCGGATCACGCCGGTCACCTTCCTTTCCGCCCGGGCCGCAGCTCCGCGGTTTGGGCAAAAATGGTCAGAAGGCGCGCAAACGGCGCCTCCTTGTATGAATACGTTTATTTTAATTCTCACTTTTGTCCGCGTCAAGGAGTGAAACGTAAACAAAATGTAAATTGTCCCCTGCCCGCAGCCCCTTTCCCGTCATTTTTCCTTGCGCGGGCCGGAGAAGTAAGGTATAATCACCCCATAAAAGGGGGCCTGTCCATGAAGCGCATCGACAAGGAAAACTACTATCTGGATATTGCTGAGACCGTGCTGGAACGCTCCACCTGCCTGCGCCGGTGCTACGGCGCCATCATCGTAAAAAACGACGAGATCGTCTCCACCGGGTACAACGGCGCCCCCCGGGGCCGGAAGAACTGCATGGATCTGGGCTACTGCACCCGGGAGGCCATGAACATCCCCAGCGGCGAGCGGTACGAGCTGTGCCGTTCCGTCCACGCCGAGGCCAACGCCATCATCTCCGCCGCCCGGCGGGACACCCTGGGCTCTACCCTCTATCTGGCGGGGCGGGAGGCCAAAAGCGGCGAGCTGCTCCACGATGCCACCTCCTGCTCCATGTGCCGCCGGCTGATCATCAACGCCGGCATCGACCGGGTGGTCATCCGCAACACGGAAAAGGACTACTCCGTGGTCCACGTGGAGGACTGGATCCGGGAGGACGACTCTCTGCCCACAAAGGTATAACACAAAACCCTGCCCCGGCCACAGGCCGGGGCAGGGTTTTTCAGTCTGAGCGCTCAGGCCAGCTTCTTGGAGAAGATGCCGGTCAGGCCGTCCTTCTCCACCTTCGCCTTGATGGCGGCGATGTCGGTGGTGTACAGGCCCAGCTCCTTCATACGGTTGAAATAGACAGAGCCGGAGAAGGTGTACTTCTTGCACAGGCCCTCCTCGGTCTGCATGGCGGCGTTCACATAGGTGATGGCGTCGCCGATGGCCAGATCGGTGGGCAGGACCAGCAGTTCCTTGCCCAGCAGGTACCGCACGGCATTGTGTCCAGCCAGAGTGCCGGTGACGATAGCCTCAGTATGGCCCACCAGCAGGCCGGCCTTCTCACCGCCGCAGAACACGTTGTCCAGCCCGGTGACCTTCAGGTCGTTGGTGTGGGGCGCCAGCGCCATGTAACGCATGGAGTTGCCCTTGCCGCCGGCATAGGGGTCCTCGAAGCGGGCGTTCTCGAAGCCGGGGACCTGGTGCAGCATGGCCAGGGGGTAGTAGGGGGTCATCAGCTTGGCGTGGCCGGTATCCAGCAGGATGATATTCTCGGCAAACTCCTTCAGGGCGTACTGCTGGCAGGCCTTGGTGGCCAGGATGCCCTCGCCCTTGCGCAGATGCGCGGGGATGGGGATGATGGCAACGCCGGTCTCGTTCAGGGTCTTGACGATCTCGGGGGCCAGAGACTCCTTCAGCAGCTTGCAGGAGCCGCTCATGGCGCCGATGGAGCCGTCGCCCTTCTTGCCCATCTTCTCCTCGATGCCGGCCTGACCCACCAGGCTGACGCGGCCGCCGAAGGAGGGGCAGCGCAGCACGCAGCAGGCGCAGCCGTTGCCGTACTTGCCGCAGTTGCCCATGGGGCCGGCGGTGCCGGTGCAGTCCAGGAACACATCGCCGGTGACCTCCTCGCCGTCGGTCAGCACCACGGCGGCGATCTTCTGGCCGTCCATCTTCACGTCCTTCATGCGGGCCTGCAGCTTGACCTCGACGCCCTTGTTGATCAGCATGGTGCGGATCGCGGTCTCGATCAGGGCGATGTCATACAGGCTGGCGTGCTCATGGCCGGGGAAATTGATGTTCTTATGGCGGCAGTGGGCGTCGATGGTCTCGAAGATCTCGTTGGCGCCCATGGCGATGGCTTCCTCAGTGGCGGTAAAGCGGCCGTTGTTGCGCATGATGCCGCCCACCAGACCGGTGCCCAGCAGCATATCGGTGCGCTCCAGCACCACGACCTCGTCCGCGCCGGCGTTCTTGGCGGCCATAGCGGCGCCGGAACCGGCCCAACCTCCGCCTACGATAACAACTTTCATGTTCTTCACCCTTCTTTCAAAATTTGGGGAAGTGGAAAGGGCTTCCCCACCCTCTCGCTGCGGAGCTCCCCCCGGTCCCGCGGCCCCCTCGCCGTGCCGGGCGGCGGTCCGCTCCCCCCTTTTTCACAAAAATACAGGGACGGCCGCTTTGCTCCTTGTGGCAAAACAACAGTATCAGAAAACCACCTGAAATGCAAGGAATTTGCGGGCATTGCTTCAAAAGGGTACAGTTAGGAACGAAAACGGTATAAAGTGTCGGTGGACACAGTGTACTAAATTTCCGCATTTTTGCGCCGCTTAGGACAAAATCGTCCTTTTTTTAACTGAAAGTGGAAATTGGGATGACGGCGGTCCTTCACGCCGTAGTGAAAAGACGGCGGTCCTTCAAAAAGTCCGCCCGCCGATAAACTCGGCGGGCGGACTTTGCAGCTGTTTTGCGGGCCCGGTCACATCAGCACGATGGTGATGATGGTGATCACGCCCAGGGCGGTCATAACGGGCACAAAGTTCTTGCGCACCAGGTCGGCGGGCTCGACCCCGGCCACGCCGGCGGACGCCACAGCGCCGAAGGCCCAGGCGCTCAGAGTGCCGCCGCCGACCCAGATGGCGGCCACCTGGCCCAGAGCGGCCAGCAGAGCCACGTTGTAGCCGGCGGGGCCGCCCAACGCGGCGGCCAGAGCGGCCACCAGAGGCACACCGGAGAAGCCGGAGCCGTCCAGACCGGTGATGCCGCCGATCAGGGCGATACCGATGGCCAGGACCACGCGGTTCATGGGCAGCACATCGCCCAGAGCCTGGCCCAGCTCAAACAGGAAGCCAGGGGCGCCCTCGCCCAGGATGGAGGGGGCAGCCTCGGGGTTGCCCAGGAAGAAGAAGGCGGCGATGGGGATCACCACGGCGAAGATCTTAATGGAGAACAGGAAACCGGCGCGGATGCAGCCAGCCAGCTCCTCCAGCGCGCTCTTCTTGTGGTGGACGGTGCAGGCCAGCAGCAGGATGATGGCAGCGGAGCCGCCCAGCAGGGCGGTGGCATCGCCGCCGAAGATGGCGGACACGCTCTCGGAGAAGGCGCCGGCCAGGATGCGGATCAGGATGGCGATGTACACCACGGGCACCAGGATGGCGAAGAACTTGGCATAGCCGGGGCGCTCCTTCTTCTCATCCATGGCGGCGGCAGCCTTGGCCACCGCGTGGTCAGCGTCCACCTGAACGCCGGAGACGATCTCCTTCTGATATTTGATGAAGGCCAGAACAAGGGCAATGATACCGGCGATGGTGGCCAGGATGCCGCCCCACTTCAGCACTTCGGTGATGTCAACGTTGGCGGCGGTGGCGGACAGCTTGGGGGCGCCCTGGAGCACCAGGTCGCCGGACAGAGCCATACCGTGACCAGCCAGGTTCATGGCGATGCAGGCCATCATGGGGGCCAGGCCGGCCTTCAGCGCCACGGGGATCAGGATGGTGCCCACCAGAGCGGTGGCGGGAGTGGGCCAGAAGAAGGACGCGCACACATACATGATGGCGGCAATGACCCAGAAAGCGATACGGGGAGTTTTCAGCAGCTTGGCCGCGGGGGCGATCATCATCTGGTCGGCGCCCATGGCCTCCAGGGATCTCAGCATGGCCACCATCAGGGCGATGACCAGCATGATGTCACCCAGATCGCCCATGGCGTACAGCATGCTGTTGAACACAGCCTGCGCGCCGCCGATCACGCTGCCGCTGAACCCGATCCCGATGACGAAAATGCCCAGGATACAGGGGGCGACCACGTCGTGCTTCATGATCATCAGAACGATGACGGCTACGATGACCGCCAGATAAATGAAATGCAGGGGGGTCAACATCATGATACACTCTCCTTTTTCGGGCCGGAATGGCCAATTGATACGGATAACTACACTGCAGTGTTATGATTGTAAACTATCTATGAACGCAGTGCAAGACCCCTCCATGCAAAAGTCGACATTTTGTACATGCTATCCCGTCAGATCCAAGCTTTTCTCCTGCATTTCTCCGTGAAAAGTGGACACTTTGAAGCGAATTTGTTCCGTTTAGGTGACGTAAATGGAATTGTTTTGAAAAAATTGGGACAAGCTGTCGATTGTCCAGACATTTTCCCACTTTTGACCAAATTTCAGAAAAACTTTCCCGTTTTCCCCTCTTAAAGCTATAAATAAAGTGAAAAGACGGCATAAAGATCCGTTCCCCTAAAAAACACAGCCGCGCCCCCGGGGAGGGGCGCGGCTGCGCAGGTCGTAAACTTAAAGTCTGTGTGAGGCAGACCAGGCTTAGAAGAACAGGCCGAACAGGTTGGCCACCAGACAGGCATACACGACACGGATGACGCAGCCGATGGTAGCGCACTTGATGATCTCGCCGGTGCTCAGGTCCACAACGCCGGACCACACAGCGGGGATCTGGCCCAGAGGCACCTGGATGGGCCAGGAGGAGTTGGCCAGAACGTAGGAGCCCACGATCATCTTCTTCACGGCGGGGTCGGCCAGCATCCCGTACAGGGCGCCGGCGGTGCCCTCGGCGGTGACCTCGGAGACCATCTGGCCCAGGGTCTTGGCGGCCAGAGTGCCGGCCACGGTGATGGTCTGCATACCGGTGGTGGGCTCGATGCTCATGAACTGCAGGGCGGTGGAGCAGGCGCTGAGGATGTACTGCCAGATGCCCAGATACTCCAGCAGGCCGATGATGGCGTACACGGCGCAGCCGGCGGGCAGGATCAGGGTCAGCACGGTGGACACACCCTCGCGGGCGGAGCCAAAGATCAGGTCCATCAGGCCGGTATTGGGGGTGAAGCGGGGCAGGTCCTTGATGTCGGCGGCCTTGGTGTCACGCCAGAACAGACGCAGGAAGGCGGGCACGATGAAGATGGGCAGGAACACGCCCACGATCATAACGGGGAAGGGGTTGATGCCGGCGGTGGACAGGGCGATGATGCCCAGCACCATGATGGAGAAGGAGGCGGGGGCGTTGGTCAGGGTGGCGATGGCGATCTTCTGCTCGTCGCGGGTGCAGCCGGCCTTCATGACCACGGGGCCGGCGATCTTGCCGGCGGCGTTCACGTCGCCCAGGATATTGTAGATGATGCCCACGCAGACAGCGGCATTGATCTTCAGATACTTCATGATGGGCAGGAAGATACGCATCAGGGCGTCGGTAAAGCCCAGGCGCTCCAGGATACGGCCGGTCATGATGGAGACCACGATGGTGGCGCCCAGCATAGAGCCGCCGAACAGATAGAACTCGAACATCTTGTAGGACTTTGCGAACATGGCGGAGAATGCGCCGGAGAATTGCTCATGGGCAACGAACACACACACCATGAACAGGATAAATACGATCAGACCGACGTATTCAATGGGTCTCCACTTTTTACGGTCCTCCGCAGACTCTACCACAGGGGTCTTTTTTTCTTCCATTGTTATACCTCCCATTTATAAATGACGGTTTATTTCACGGCGCGGGCCGGCCGTCCATACCCAGAATGGACGGACGTCCCCGCCGATACGTCCGGTGACAGATGTACGGATCTTACTTTCTATGCAGATAGTTTTTGGCGATGTCGGCGCCGTAGGCGCGGATCTCGGCGGAGCCCACCTCATCCAGGGGGATGGCGGTCTGCCGCTCGCGGAAGATGACGACCTCCACGCCGGGCAGGTGGTTGCGCAGGGCGTAGGCCAGGGGCACGCCATTTTCAAAGATCTCCAGAGCGTGGGAGTTGCCGCACAGGAAGCTCAGACCCAGCTCCTCCGCCTTGGCCACCAGGGGATGGCCGGGGTACACGCGGCTGATGGAGGCCACCAGGGTGTCCACACCGGGGTTGTCCTTCACCAGCTGCTCCAGATGCTGGGTGTTGAAGCCGCAGTGGGGGTGCATGTGGATGATCTTGGTCACGGGGTCCTCCCGCTTGCCCACCAAAATGCGGGCGTTGGCGGCCACCGCGGTCTCTTCGATCTTGTCACAGCCCCGCTCACAGCGCTCCACGGACAGCATGTGGGCGTCCATGTCGGCGTCGATCAGGGCGTTCAGGCGGTCCAGCAGGTCGCCCACGGTCTTTACCTCGGGCAGCGCATTGCCCACGTTGACCACGTTGCCGGGGATGCCGCCGTAGGTCACGCTGGTGAAGTAGGGCTTGTGGCCGTGCATCCAGGGGATGCCGGGGTGGGTCCCGTGGAGAGCCTCGTGCAGCTCGAAGAAGGCCAGGTCATAAAGGCCCAGATAGGTCTTCATCAGAACGCCGCCGGAGTTGGAGGCATCGCAGGCGGGGTGGTGGGCGATGATGGCGTCCACGCCGGTGGCGGCGGCCAGCTCGATCACGCTCTCGGTCATGGTCATGCAGATGGCGATCTTCTTGACCTCCATCTCCGGGTCGCCCCACACCAGGCCGGGCAGCTCCATGCAGCTCTTTCCGGGGATGTTGGAGGACTTGATGACCACCCAGGGATTCTTGCCGGAGGCCCAGTCGGCGGGGCTTTTGACGCAGCGGCCGTTGGTCAGGTCGTCAAGGGCCTGAAGGACATCCTTTACCTTTGCCATAGTCGGTTCACTTCTCCTTTTTCACGATCGTTCGGGCTTGCTTCCCATTGACATATTTTCTATCCGCGTGAGGGGGCCACGCATACAGACATTTTTGGGGGCGGAGGGCGCAAAAAACCGCAAAACAACAGAGAAAGGCATCCCTTTTCTCTTTGTTTTGCGGTCAATTACAGCTTTCATAGGGTCCGTCCTTCTGCGCCGGGATCGGCTGACGGGATCTCCATCCGCGTCCCCCCTCGCAAAAAGTGCAGAACTCTGTGCTCGCCCACATATTCAGTTGTCTCCGCCTCAGTCGGTCCGGCGGAGGGTCAGCTCCGGCAGCAGCTCTTCGATGTTCTTTTCAAAGATGGATACGCTGGCGGAGATCTCCAGCTCAGGGTCGTAATCCTTCAGGTGGGAGAGGACCTTCACGCCCAGCTCGTCCTGCATCATCTGAATGAAGATCTTCTTGTGGCGCACGATCAGGGCGCGGTCCATCATTTCGGTGGTCTGCCGGTCCAGCGCGTCATAGGCCAGAACGTTCACCCGGCGGTTTTTCGCGGTGATGACCACCTCGTTGCGGAACACATCGATGCGCTGGGACAGCAGCCCCTGCTTGAAGACCTCCATATTGGCCTTGTTGTTGATGCGCAGGACCTCCTGCTTGAACTCTCCCATTAACATGTGATGACACACCCCTCAAACCGAGAAAGTGGTTTGTGAACATATTGTAACATAGCTCCTTCAAAATTGCAAGAAAAATGTTATGACTTGCCTGAGTATTTTTGGGTAGATCGCCAGACGCCCCGGGGCAGCCCTTCTCCCTTTCAGTTTTCACCCCAATGCCCCTATATTTTTGCCCACTTTCCTGTAAAACCGTGGTATAATGAAGGAAATTTTTCACCTCCCGTTTTGAACGGGATGGAAGAAGGAGCGGCTCTATGCAGTCCGTTGATATGACCGTGATCGCCCACCTGCGCGGCGATC